>CBFGOU010000043.1:0-14884 GCA_965650445.1 uncultured Oxalobacteraceae bacterium
GAGCTTGCCGGTCAGCCGGAAGCGCCATTGCGCCGCGCCGATGTCCATCACCCCGATCCGCTGGCCGGCACGGGCCTGTGGCATGCCGCCGGCCACGCGCAGGCTGATGTCGGCGGTGCCGGCGCGCAGCGTGGCGCGCGCGCCGGGCTGCAGCTTGAGCCAGGTTTGGGCGGCCGGCGACAGGAACAGCGCGTCATCGGCCAGCAGGTCGGTGGCGTTTGCGCTCGCGCCCAGCAGGCCGGGCGACACGTAGGCCGCCCGCAGCGCGTCGATGCCGATGATCTTGAGCGGGGCGTGCCGCTTCGGTACCCCGGCGTTCAGTTCCAGTATCGGCGAGGCGACCGCCACGCCCTCGCGTTGCGCCAGTCGCGGGTAGATGCTTTCATCGAAATAGGCTTCGCGCCCGGCGACCTGAATGTCGGCCTGGCCGGCGATGCTCTTGACGGCGGCGGTGAATTCGTTGAACGCGGCGGCGTTGATCAGGTGGATGGCAAAGCCCATGGACACGCCGACGGCGATGGCGACGATGGCCAGCAGCGCCCGCACCGGATGGGCGCGCCACTCGCCCAGCAGCAGCCAGCGCGACAGCAGCCTTAGCCCGGACATTCGAGCGCCATTTGCTGCCGGTGCCGATGGGCTTTGGTGCTGAGCGACTCGCGGCGTTTGCCGGCCGCTTTGGAGAGGTCTTCGTCCATCCAGCGCTGGTGCAGCCGCCGGGTGGCGCAGCGCCGGTCGCGGGCGGCGGCCGCGCGATGGGCTCTGGCGTGCGCGCGCGCCTCGACCGCCTCGGCAGCCTCGCGCGTGCTGCGCTGCGCTTGCAGGGTGGTGAGCAGGCGCAGTTCGCGTCCGGAGTTGGGGTCGGGTTCCGGCGCGGCCGGCACCGCCAGTTCGATCGACGCCCCGCCGCTGCAAGGCATGTCGCCGTACGCGACCTTGCCGTCGACCGTGCATTTATACACCGCTTGAGCGAACGCGGGAGAGGACAGCAGCAACAGCACCAGCACAGGGAACATGAACGCCTCCATGGGTCACAGGATTTTGCCAGGGTTCATAATGCCCAGCGGGTCCAGTGCGGCTTTGATGGCACGCATCATGTTCAGTTCGACCGGCGATTTGTATCGGATGAGCTCGTCACGTTTGAGTGCGCCAATGCCGTGTTCGGCCGAAATCGAGCCTTCGTTGGCGGCCACGCAGTCGTGCACGATGCGGTTGATGGCGGGCTGGTTGTGCAGGAACTCGGCGTGCGAATGGCCGTCGGCCGGCGCGACATTGAAGTGCAGGTTGCCGTCGCCGAGGTGGCCGAAGCAGACCAGCTGGCTGTGCGGGAAGGCCGCCATCAGGCGCGCTTCGGTGCGTTCGATGAAGTCGGCGATGCGCGACACCGGCAGCGAGATGTCGTGCTTGATGTTCTTGCCGTCGGCGGCCTGCGCCAGCGGAATGTGCTCGCGTACCTGCCACAGGCCGCGCGATTGCGCGATCGAGGTGGCGACGGCGGCGTCGTCGGCGATGCCGCCCGCGATGGCCGCGCCGATCGCCTGTTCCAGCAGGCCGACCGCGTGCGCTTCCGATTCGCTGCTCGACACTTCCATCAGCACGTATTGGGCATGGCGGGTCATGAACGGCTGCGGCAGCGCCGGGAAGTGCTTGGCAACCAGCCGCAGGCAGACATCGGACATCAGTTCGAAGCCGGTCAGGCTGGGGCCGCACAGGTCTTGCGCCAGGTTGAGCAGCTGCAGGGCGGTGGCGGGCGACCCGAGGGCCACCAGCGCCGTGATCGATGCCTTCGGCTGCGGGTACAGCTTGAGCACCGCGCCGGTGATCACGCCGAGCGTGCCTTCGGCGCCGATGAACAGGTCGCGCAGGTCGTAGCCGGTATTGTCCTTGCGAAGCGCGCGCAGGCCGTCCAAGATCTCGCCTTGGGGCGTGACCACTTCCAGGCCCAGGCACAGTTCGCGCGCGTTCCCGTAGCGCAGCACGCTGGTGCCGCCGGCATTGGTGGACAGATTGCCGCCGATGCTGCAGCTGCCCTCGGCGGCGAGGGAAAGCGGGAACAGGCAGTCCTCGGCGGCGGCGGCTTCCTGGATGGTTTGCAGGATGCAGCCGGCATCGGCGGTGATGGTGCGGTTGACCGGATCGAGCGCGCGCACCCGGTCCAGGCGCGCCAGCGACAGCACCACGCTGGTGCCGCTGGCGTCGGGCACGCTGCCCAGTACCAGCCCGGTGCGTCCGCCTTGCGGGACCAGGGGAACGCGGTGTCCGGCGCAGGCTTTGACCAGCTGCGCGACTTCGTCCACGCTGCCGGGCCGCAGCACGGCCAGGGCCTGGCCGGTGAAGCGTCCGCGCCAGTCGGTGAGAAAGGGCGCGGTATCGGCCGCAGCCGTCAGCACGTAGTCCGGTCCGATGATGGCGCGGCAGCGTCCAATGAACTCGGCGCTCATGGCCCTAGCGTTCCTGGCGGGTGGAATTGACCTTGTCGAGCAGTTCCTTGGCGATGCGCTTGGCTTCGCGCTTGTAGGGGCGCAGATACAGCAGGGCGCTGGCGAAGTACACGCACACCAGCACGACTTCGCCGATGGCCATCATGCGCGACGCCTGCACCATGTCGCTCCAGGCGCGCACCACGCCTTCGGTAAAGTACAGCAGGATCACCATCGACGACCATTGCAGGGTGTAGATGTCGCGCTTGATGACGCCGCCCAGGGGGATCAGCAGCGGGACCGCCTTGAGCACCAGCAGCGAGCCGCCCGGCTTGAGCGGCGCGACCAGGGTTTCCCAGGCCACCAGCCAGGCGATCAGGAACACCAGGCTGATGATGGCGGCGATATGGAAGGTGCGTGGCGCCTGCATCAGCGTGCTCCTTGCAGGCGGCGGGCCGTGTCGGCCAGGCGGCGCCCGGTTTCAATGGCGAGGCGCTTTTCGTCCTCGCTGATCGGCTTGTCGCCGTCCACGCCGGACCAGTGGGTCGGGCCGTAGGGACTGCCGCCGGTGGAGGTGGTCATCAGTTCGGGACGGGTGTAGGGCAGGCCCATCACCAGCATGCCATGGTGCAGCAGCGGCACCATCATCGTCAGCAGGGTCGATTCCTGGCCGCCGTGCAGGCTGCCGGTGGAGGTGAACACGGCGGCGGGCTTGCCCGCCAGGGTGCCGGCCAGCCATTCGGTGGCGGTGCCGTCCCAAAAATATTTCATGGCCGAGGCCATGTTGCCGAAGCGCGTGGGCGAACCCAGCGCCAGGCCGGCGCACTCGAGCAGGTCTTCGCGTTCCACGTACGGCGCGCCGTCGCTCGGTATGGCCGGCGCGGTGGCCTCGGCCACGGTCGACACCGCCGGCACCGTGCGCAGGCGCGCATCGACCCCGGGGACGCTTTCCACGCCCTGAGCGATCAGTTCAGCCAGTTTGCGGGTGGCGCCGTGCCGTGAGTAGTACAAAATTAGAATTATCAGAGTGGTTTGGTTCATCGTTGGTATTATAGGGCGCTTTATTGTGCAACACGGGCGTCACAACGCCGTTTTTATCGATTACATGCTCTCCAAAACCGTCCATTCCCTCTCTCGTTCCACCGGTCAAATGATTAACGTCAGCGTCGACATGGTCCGCGGACTGACCTGGAGGGAGGTGCGGGACCTGGTGCGTTTTGCGCGCCGCCGCGTGGTCGAGGAACGCCTGCCGCAGGTGGCCGGCAGCCTGACCTTTACCACCACCCTGGCGCTGGTGCCGCTGCTGACGATCGCGCTGGCCATCTTCACCACGTTTCCCGGATTTAGCAATTTCCGCGCGGCCTTGCAGGCGTACTTCGTGCAATCGCTGATGCCCAAGGCCATCGCCAACACCATCATCAACAATCTGACCATGTTCGCCAGCAAGGCTACCGGCCTGTCGGCGGTGGGCGCGGTGGCGCTGGTGCTGACCTCGGCGGCGATGATGGGCATGATCGAACGCGCGTTCAATCAGATCTGGCAGGTGCGCACGCCGCGTCCGCTCGTCCAGCGCATCACGATTTACTGGGCACTGGTGACGCTCGGGCCGCTCCTGTTCGGGCTGTCGCTGACCGCCACGTCGCAGCTATTTGTGGCCACCAGCGATCTGGCGCGCATGGCGCCGGTGGTCAGCGCGCTGTTCTATACCTGCGTGTCGGTGGCCTTGACGACCGGCGCCTACACCCTCTTGTACATGGGCGTGCCGAACCGCTTCGTCGAATGGCGCGACGCGGCCTGGGGCGCGCTGGTGGCGGCGCTGGCCTTCGAGGTCGCCAAGCGGCTGTTCGCCATGTTCGTGCGCCAGTTTCCGACCTATTCGATCATCTACGGCGCGCTGGCGGCCTTGCCGCTGTTCCTGCTGTGGCTGTACCTGTCGTGGATGATCACCCTGGTCGGCGCCCTGCTGGCCGCCGCGCTGCCGGTGATTAAGTACGAGCGCTGGTGGTATCAGCCGGTGCCGGGCGGGGAATTTGTCGATGCGATGGCGATCCTGAAGGTGCTGCACAGCGCGGCGCACCTGAGCGATTCGGCGCTGGTATCGTCGGCGCTGATCCGTGCCCATACCCGCATCGGCTACGACGAGATGACCACGCTGCTGGAAAAGATGCTGGCCGAAGGCTGGGTCGGACGCGTGCAGGCCGATGTCACCATGCGCTCCAAATGGGGCAAGCGGGCGCGCGAAAGCGCCGACAACTGGGTCCTGCTGACCAACCCTTCCAAGCTGCGCGTGGCCGATGTGTACCGCCTGTTCGTGTTCGGCGGGATCGGCTCGCAGCCGTCCATCGACGTCGACAGCCCTGCCACGCTTGACACCGGCGCGCTCGCGCGCATGGTCGAGAGTTCGGTCGAAGCGGGCCTCGGTCAAACCCTGGCGGAGCAATTCGCCAGCTGAAGCAGGGCGTTCAGTACCGCGCCGGGCTGCTCGGCCATCATCTGGTGGCCGGCATCGACCTGCACCACCGTCGCGTGCGCGATGGCCGCGGTGAGCAGCCTGGCCGATTTGGGCGGCGTCATCCTGTCCTGTGATCCGAGTACGAACAGCGCCGGACAGCTGACCGCGCGCGCTGCGGCCTCGCCATTGGCGTAGGCGTTGCAGGCGTTCAGGTCGGTGTAGAGCAGGTGCTGCGGGTTGAGCGCCGCCATGCGCTGCATCAGGCGTTTGGATGCCTCCGCCAGGCCGGCTGCCTGGGCGGCCGGCGCGTGCGACCACTGGCTGACCATCTCGATGGCGGCCGCCTCGTCGTCGCGCGCGGTGCCGAGCAAGGCTGCCGATACCTTCATCGGATAGCTTGACCCCAGCAGCGCCAGCGCGCTGACCCGCTGTGGAGCCCGCAGACAGGCTTCCAGTGCAATCAGGGACCCCATGCTGTGACCGATCAGCGTGGCCTGGGCGGCCCCGGCCGCGTCGAGCGCGGCCAGCAGCCATTCGGCCAGCGCCTCGACCGTTTCCAGTGCCGGGCCCTGGCTGCGGCCATGTCCCGGCAGGTCCGGCGCCAGCACGTTGAAACCATGCTGCGCGACAGAGCCGATTTGGGGCGCCCATACGGAATGGTCGTTCAGCGCGCCGTGGATGAACACCCAGGTCGGCAGGGCCGGGTCGAAGGCTTTTTCGCCGGTGTCGGCATAGGTGCTGCGGTCCTGTACGTCGAAGATCATCTCGCTCTCCCGTTCGCGGCATCCTAGCATGATGCCTGGTGCGCACCGGAGAGCTGCTTTAATAAATCACAACTCTGGATTTTTTTACACGCTTACGCTACATTCGAAGCAAGGCTTATAAAAAATACCTCTTTATAACCTCACCAGATAAAAGGCGGGCATCATGAAAGTTTCCGAAATCCTTCAAGTCAAAGGCAATATTCTCTACACGGCCACGCCCGACACCCCGCTGGTGGACGCGGTCAATACCATGGCGGAGAAGGATATCGGCTCGCTCGTCGTGATGGAATTCGGCGACCTGGTGGGTATGCTGACTTTCCGCGAAGTGATCAAGGTGCTGCACAAGAACGGCGGCGAAATCGGCGCCGGCACCGTGCGCAAGTACATGGACGACCATCCGATCACGGTCACGCCGGACACCGAAGTCAATGAAGTGCGCCGCATGATGCTCGAAAAGCACGCGCGCTATCTGCCGGTGATGAACGCCAAGACGCTGCTGGGCGTGATCTCGTTCTACGACGTGGCGCGCGCCGTGCTGGAAGCGCAGAGCTTTGAAAACCGCATGCTCAAAGCCTACATTCGCGACTGGCCGGCCGAAACCGAACAGGACTGACCGGTGCCCGGCATGCCGCAACGGCGGCGTTTCAAGCAGATCGATGTGTTCACCAGCGTTGCCTTCAAAGGCAATCCGCTGGCGGTGGTGCTCGACGCCGAGGGCTTGAACGCCGACCAGATGCAGGCCATCGCACGCTGGACCAATCTGTCCGAAACCACCTTCGTGCTGGCGCCGGCGGACCCGCAGGCCGATTACCGCGTGCGGATTTTTTCGCCCGGCGGCGAATTCGCCTTCGCCGGCCATCCCACGCTGGGCACCGCGCACGCCTTGCTGGAACACGGCCTGAACCCGCGCACACCCGGCCGTCTGGTGCAGGAATGCGGCGTCGGGCTGGTGCCGGTCGATATCGGCGCGGCCTCGGCGCTGGCATTTCGCGCGCCGCCGGCCACCCTGCAGATCATGCACGAGGCCTTCCTGCCCACCCTGGCGGCCGCGCTGCAGACCGAGGCTTTCGAGCCCGGCTTCAGGCCGCTGATCGCGCGCATCGGAATCGGCTGGCTGGTGGTGCGCCTCCAGTCGGCCGAAGCCTGCCTGGCGGTGCAGCCGCGCTGCGAGGCGATGCTGCAGCTGCTGGGCCAGGATGTGGCGGGCGTGGCGGTGTTCGGCCCGCACGGGCCCGGCAGCACGGTCGACTTCGAAGTGCGCGCCTTTTTCAACAAGAACGGCGCCATCGCCGAAGACCCGGTCACCGGCAGCGCCAACGCCTGCATCGCCTGGGTGCTGCGCGAAAGCCGCGGCGCGGCCGCTTACTCGGCGCGCCAGGGCACCAGCGTGGGCTGCGACGGGCGCATCGGCGTCACCTACCGCGACGGCGCTCCCTGGATCGGCGGCCATAGCGTCACCGTGGTCGACGGGACGCTGTCGGCCTGAAGACGCCGTAATGCCGTCCGGGCTGGTAGAATTGACCTTTCCGCCACTCCATTCAAGATCATGTCCGGCAATTCCTTTGGCAAGCTGTTTTCCGTTACCACCTTTGGCGAATCGCACGGCCCGGCGATTGGCTGCATCGTCGATGGCTGTCCACCGGGGCTGACGCTGTCCGAAGCCGACATCCAGCCCGATCTGGACCGGCGCAAGCCGGGCACCTCGCGCCACGTCACCCAGCGCCAGGAACCCGACCAGGTCGAGATCCTGTCCGGCGTGTACGAAGGCAAGACCACCGGCACGCCGATCATGCTGATGATCCGCAACCAGGACCAGCGCAGCAAGGATTACGGCAATATCGTCGACAGCTTCCGTCCCGGCCATGCCGACTACACCTACTGGCACAAGTACGGCGTGCGCGATCCGCGCGGCGGCGGCCGTTCGTCGGCGCGCCTGACCGCGCCGGTGGTCGGCGCGGCGGCCATCGCCAAGAAGTGGCTCAAGGAGCAGTACGGCACCGAGTTCATGGGCTGCATGAGCCAGCTGGGCGACATCGTGGTGCCGTTCGAATCGTTCGAGCATGTGCCCAACAATCCCTTCTTCGCCGCCAGCGCCGACGCGGCCCTGATCGCGCAAATGGAAGCGTACATGGACGCGCTGCGCAAGGATGGCGACTCGATCGGCGCGCGCATCGACGTGGTGGCCAAGAACGTTCCGGTGGGCCTGGGCCAGCCGATCTACGACAAGCTCGACGCCGACATCGCCTACGCCATGATGGGGATTAACGCCGTCAAGGGCGTGGAAATCGGCGCCGGCTTCAAGTCGGTGTCGCAGCGCGGCTCCGAGCATGGCGACGAACTGACCCTGGAAGGCTTCGTGGGCAATAACGCCGGCGGCGTGCTGGGCGGGATTTCGACCGGACAGGACATCACCGTGTCGATCGCCATCAAGCCGACCTCGTCGATCCGCACCCCGCGCCGCTCGATCGACAAGGCCGGCAATCCGGTGACGGTGGAGACCTTCGGGCGCCACGATCCCTGCGTCGGCATCCGCGCCACCCCGATCGCCGAAGCCATGCTGGCCCTGGTGCTGATCGATCACGCGCTGATGCACCGCGCGCAGTGCGGCGACGTGCAGGTGGCCACGCCCAAGCTGGGCTGAGCGCCGCTTCAGACTGTCCGCTTCGCGGCGTTCCTGTTTGCGTACTGCGCGCACGCGCCTGGTGCCGGTTCGATCGCGGCACTGCCGCTGGGCCAGTCGATGCATGCGGCCACCTTCGCGGCGCACCATTGCGCCCCGATCGCCGTTAACGCCCTTTGACGGCGGCGGCCGTCTCCACCTGCTGGCGCCGTTCCACGGTTTGCACGACCAGCGCGCGCAGGTCGTTGAGCAGCGAGAATTCGGTCTGGCTCAGCGCGATGGCCGGGAAGCTCGCGTCCCAGTCGCCGTAGATGAAACCGGCCGGCTGGCCGTTGGTGCACAGCGGCAGAATGACGAAGCTGCGCGCGTCGGCCAGTGAATTCTTCCACCAGTCGGGCAGCTTGGCGGCGAATTTCGGGTCGCGCGCGTTCTCGATGAAAATCACGCGGTCGCTGCCGAGCGAGGCGTGGAACACGTTCGGCTGGTAGGCGTCGTCGAACACCATTTTTGGTATCAGGTCTTTGACGCCGTCGCCGAAGCCCATTTTGGCCGAGTACTTGTTCTCGCGGCGGTTGCGCAGGAATGCGGCGGCGCGCGAGAAGGTCAGGCCCTGATACACGGTTTCGAGCGCCATCGACAGCATCTGGCCGGGGCTGGCGGTGCCGAGCACGTCGCGCATGTCGGCCACGCCGCTGAGCAGGATCTTGTTGCCCTCGGCGCGCACGCGCGCGCTGGCCAGGGCCTTGGCGCGCTTCTCGGCCGGCTTGGCCAGCGGGGCGATCGACAGATCGTTGGCGGCCACCACCTTGGCGCGTTCGATCGCCCCCAGGATGCTGTCCGTCCCTACGCCCAGCATGGGCGAGAAGTTCGCCACCAGCAGCTTGACCGCTTCGGCGCCGGCGGCGTCGTCGTGCCACAGCGAGTCGGCGCACTGCGACGACATCGTCGACACCGCGGCCAGCCAGTCTTCATGGCTGAAGTTGGCCGGCGGGGCGCCCGGCTCGATGCGGCGCATGCCGTCGATCAGGTTGCGCGGCAGACCCCAGTGTTCGGCGGCGGCGCGGCCGATTTTTTCCATCGACAGCCCCAGCACGGCGACGGCGGCTTCGTCCTCGCGGCCTTCGCCGGCCTCGTGCTGCAGCGCGTTCCAGCGTTCCGGCATGTAGAAGGTGATCATCATACGGCCCAGCGTGTGCAGCATGGAGCACACCACGGCTTCCTCGGGATCGCGCGACTCGGCGCTGGACGCGACCTGCTGGGCCACCATCCCGGCCAGCACGGCCTTTTCCATTTCGACGTGGGCAAGCGCCGACTTGGGCGAGGCGTTGGTCAGTTCCTCGATCAGTTTCAGGCCCAGCGCCAGGTGGCCGATCGCTTCGGTGCCCAGCACCAGCACGGCTTTGGAGACGGTGTTGATGCGCTGACCGAACGCCGAATACATCGAGCTGTTGGCCAGGCGCAGCACCTTCTGGGTCAGGACCGGGTCCGACAGCACCGTCTGGGTCATGGAAAATTCGTGCTCGTCCTCGCCGCGCATGGCGCCCAGGATGGCACCGATGGCCTTGGTGAAGCCGGGCATGTCGCCCTGCTTGCGGATACGTTCCCATAGCAGGGCGAGAGTGGCTTCGCCGCTGGTGCGCAGCGGCAGTGTGGCTTGTAGTGTCATAAAATTCCCGCCCGCAGTTCGCTCGGCAGCAGTTCGGCGTACAGGTTCTCCTTTAATGCCGCCATCGCGACGTGGGCCGGCATCGGTTTGCCGGTGAGGTAGCCCTGCACGTATTCGCAGCCGCGCTGATCCAGGTAGCGCATCTGTTCTTCGGTTTCGACGCCTTCGGCCACGACCGAAAGCTTCAGGTGTTTTGCCAGATCGAGCACGGCGTTACAGATCGCGGCATCTTTCTGCGAGTCGGGCAGGTCCTTGATGAAGGCGCGGTCGATTTTCAGCACCGAGATCGGGAAGCGCTTCAGGTAGGCCAGCGACGAGTAGCCGGTGCCGAAATCGTCGATGGCGATGCGCGCCTTGCGCTGCGCCATTTTAGCCAGGATGCTCTCGGCGTGGGCGGGGTCGATCATCAGGGTGCCTTCGGTGATCTCCAGTACCAGCCGGTCGCCGCTCAAGTGGGAGAAGGCCAGCGCATTGTCGAGCACATCGAGGAATTTATCGTTGCGGAACTGGCGCGGGCTGATGTTTACGGAGATGTACAGTTCGCGTTTGGCCACTTCCTCGAACTGCTTGAGCTGCACGCAGGCCGCCTTGAGGGCCCAGGCGCCCAGCAGGTTGATCAGGCCATTGGTTTCGGCGATCGGGATAAAGCGCGCCGGCGGCACCATGCCCAGGGTCGGGTGCTTCCAGCGCATCAGCGTCTCGAAGCCCTGGATCTGGCGCGTGGGGGCGTCGACGATGGGCTGGTAGTAGAGCAGGAATTCGCCTTCGCGCACGGCGTTGAACATGGCCGCTTCGAGCGAGATGTCGTGCTCGGGCGGGCCGCTGGTGCGCGCGCTGTAGACCACGGAACGCGATTTGCCGGTGTCCTTGGCGCGTCCCATGGCCGCGTCAGCTAGCGCTACCAGGCGCACTTCGTCCTCGGCGTGCTGGGGATAGATGGCGATGCCGATGGAAGCGCTGACATATATGGTGTGGCCGTCGATTTCGAACGGCGACTGTAGCGTCGCCAGCAGGCGCCCGGTCACCAGCTTGATCTGCGCGTCGGTGTAAGTGCCCGGCAGGACCGCGACGAATTCGTCGCCGCCCACGCGGGCGATGGTGTCCGAGTCGCGCAAGGTCTTGCGCAGGCGCGCGGCGGCGATGCGCAGCACCGCGTCGCCGACCGGGTGGCCGAGGCCGTCGTTGACCTTCTTGAAGCCGTCCAGGCCGATGGTGGCCACGGAGAAGCCCTGGCCGGAACGGCGCGCGTGGGCAATCACCATGCGGATGCGGTCCGACAGCAGCAGGCGGTTGGGCAGTTCGGTGAGGGCGTCGTGGGTGGCCATGTGGCGCAGGCGCGCTTCGGTGGCATTCTGCGCGGTCATGTCGCGCCCCACCGCGACCAGGCTGGCGGCGTCGACGCGCAACACGCGCAGTTCGAACCAGACCTCGCCTTCGATGGTGCGCACGCGCGCCTCGACCTTAACCGGCTCGCCGCTGGCGGCGGCGTCCGCCAGCGCATTGCGCAGCATGCCCTGGTCGGCGTCGAGCACCAGCGTGGCCAGATTGGCCGTTTGCGGCGGCAGCGGCAGGTGCACCAGCCGCATGGCGCGCTGGCTGGCGAAGCGGATTTCGCCGTCGCTGTCGGTGCGAAATACGATATCGCCCACCCCGTCGAGCAGGTGGTCTAGCTCATTTTGCACGTCGGGAGCGGAGACGTTGAGTGAACTGGAGCGCATCGTACCTATAAACTTTCGTAATTCGTTGGCATGCCAAAAAAGCCATTTCAGCGCCGTGATGGCAACATGCCATGTTACCGCAAGCAAGTTTACCAAAGTAGGAAGAAATGTATCATTGAAAGATGCTCATACTCATCGAAAGCGGTTCCCTAACACCTTGTTTCGTAGAAATTTGATGCAACTCACAAGATTGGCCTCTTCCGCTGTGGAGGAAAGCCCACTCCTTGCGCTGTCAAGTCGATTGCGCTAGCCTGCATCGCCAGGTTCTGCCCCGGCGCTGCGCATTGTCAAGGAGTTATCATGAATCCATTCGATACCCACGCGGTCTTTAACCAGTCGACGCCGTTCGAGAACGTCAATCTGTTCCGCTGCGACACTGCCTTGCAGGAAGCGCTGGCGCGCGAAGGCGCGCTCTGGGCCGGACCCGGGCTCGACGCGCTTGGCGGCCAACTGGGAAGCGCCGAAGTGCTCGACCTGGGGCGCCAGGCCAATCAAGATCCGCCCCGGCTGCACAGCGTGGACCGCGCCGGCCGCCGCCTCGACGAGATCGAATTCCATCCAGCCTGGCACCGGCTGATGGCGCTGATGATCGGCGCCGGCGCGCACGCCGCGCCATGGGAAGCGCCGCGGCCGGGCGCGCAGGTCGCCCGCGCCGCCGCGTATCTGCTGTTCGGACAGGTGGAGAACGGCGCCCAGTGCCCGGTGACGATGACCTTCGCTTCGGTGCCGGCCTTGCGCCAGGCGCCGGCGCTGGCGGCCGAATGGCTGCCGAAGATCCTCTCGCGCCAGTACGATCCGCGCGCGCTGCCGGTCGCGCAGAAGCAGGGCGCCCTGATCGGTATGGGCATGACGGAAAAGCAGGGCGGCACCGACGTGCGCGCGAATACCACGCGCGCCGAAATGCTGGACGATCCCGGCGGCCCCTGGCGCATCGTCGGCCACAAGTGGTTTTTCTCGGCGCCGCAATCGGATGCCCACCTGATCCTGGCGCAGACCGGCGAGGCCGGCCTGTCGTGTTTCCTGCTGCCGCGTTTTCTGCCCGACGGCAGCCGCAATGCGATCGCGGTGCAGCGCCTCAAGGACAAGCTGGGCAACCGCTCGAACGCGTCGTCGGAGGTGGAGTTTCGCGGCGCCCAAGGCTGGCTGGTGGGCGCTGTCGGACGCGGCATCCCGACCATTCTCGAGATGGGCAGCCATACGCGCCTCGATTGTGTGCTGGGCAGCGCCGGCATCATGCGCGCCGCGCTGACCCATGCATTGCACCACGCGCGCCAGCGTCAGGCCTTCGGGCGCGCGCTGGCCGCGCAGCCGCTGATGCAAAACGTGCTGGCCGACCTGGCGCTCGAATCGGAGGCGGCGACCGCGTTTGCCCTGCGCCTGGCGCGCTGCTTCGACGAGCGCGCCGACCCCGCGCAGGCGCTGCTGGGCCGCGTATTGACCCCGGCCGGCAAGTACTGGATCTGCAAGCGCGCCATCGCATTCGCCGGCGAGGCGATGGAAGTCATGGGCGGCAACGGCTACGTCGAAGACGGCCCGCTGGCGCGCCTGTACCGCGAAGCGCCGGTCAATTCGATCTGGGAAGGCTCGGGCAATGTGATGTGCCTGGACGTGCTGCGCGCCTTCGCCAAGGCGCCGGCGGCGCGCGACGCGCTGGCCGACGAACTGCAGCTGGCCGGCCCGGCCTTCAGCGCGTACCGGGCGGCCCTGCTGGCCGAGCTGGCGCAGCCGCTCGACGAATCCGGCGCGCGCCGGCTGAGCGAACGCATCGTGGTGGCGGTGCAGGGCGCCTTGCTGCTGCGGCACGCGCCCGCGCATGTGAGCGCGGCGTTCCTGGCGACGCGGCTGGCGCGCGGCGCCGGTGGCGCATTCGGCCGGCTGGGGCAGGGCGCCGATTGCGCGGCCATCCTGGCGCGCGCGCTGGTGGCATGAAAGCTGGCAAGATATATTTGCTAATTGTTGCGGACAAACCCAGCTTCGGGCTGGGATAATGATGCCCTGGCCAAAAGCCATCGCCACTTGCCGACCCTATCCTTACGCGCACAATGAAACAAGATCCCCGTTTTCCCAATCTGTTCATCCTGAACCATCCGCTGATCCAGCATAAGCTGAGCCATATGCGCGAGCGCGACACCTCCACGCGCACCTTCCGCGAGCTGCTCAAGGAAATCACGCTGCTGATGGGTTACGAAATCACCCGCGATCTGCCGCTGACGACCCGCAAGATCGAGACCCCGCTGGAAACCATCGATGCCCCCGTCATCGCCGGCAAGAAGCTGGCCATCGTGCCGATCCTGCGCGCGGGCATCGGCATGAGCGACGGCCTGCTGGAACTGGTGCCGTCGGCGCGGGTGGGCCATGTGGGCGTGTTTCGCGATCCCGGCACCCACCTGCCGGTCGAATACCTGGTGCGCCTGCCCGACACCGTCGACCGCACCTTCATCCTGTGCGATCCGATGGTCGCCACCGGCAACTCGGCGGTGCACGCGATCGACGTGCTCAAGCGGCGCGGCGTGCCGGACGAACAGATCATCTTCCTGGCCCTGGTGGCCGCGCCCGAAGGCGTGGAAGTGTTCCAGGCCGCCCATCCCCACGTCAAGCTGTATGTGGCCTCGCTCGATTCGCACCTGAACGGGCACGCCTATATCGTGCCGGGACTGGGCGACGCGGGCGACCGCATCTTCGGTACCAAATAACACCAACGCAATGGCCACACCGATCGATCAGGATTTTTTCGCGCGCCTGAACGCGCTCAATGAAAAGTTCGCCGCGGGCATTCCGGCGACCATGCGGCGCCTGCAGGACATGCGCGCCCGCTTCGACGCCGATGCGCCCGACCAGGAGCTGGTCAAGGAAATGCACCAGGTGCTGCACACCATCGCCGGATCGGCCGCCACCTTCGGCTTTCGCATCCTGGGGCAGGAAGCGCGCCACCTGGAGCAGCGCCTGCGCGTGCTGATGGCCTATCCGGTGATCGCCGCGCGCGACTGGCGCGACTGGATGGCGGGCCTGGACGAGTACATTGCATGGGCCCTGCTTAATCCGAAGGCAGCCAGCTATCCCGGCCCTGTGTAGAAATGGCAACATGCCGAATAGTTTGATCTAGCGCAAACTTTAAGGGCTACCATGCCCCTATATTCACCCTACTGCCGCAGTAAGCACGGGCTGTAAAAGTTAAGATTTTGAACGTTTACAAACGCCCGCACGATTGTTTTCGAGTGGAGCGTGCTTTTTGTGTTTTATTGGGTAT
>CBFGOU010000044.1:0-14840 GCA_965650445.1 uncultured Oxalobacteraceae bacterium
GTGCTCGACGGACTCAAGGCCGGCGAGCGCGTGCTGCTCGCGCCACCGCCAGCCGGCCCCGCCGCGGTCCCTCGTTAACGCTCACCTATGGCGCCAGCATGTCCCTGATTGAGATGGAGCAGGTCTCGCGGCACTACGCCTCTGGCGGGGCGATGGTGCGCGCACTTGACAATGTGAGCCTGCGTATCGACGACGGCGAAATGGTGGCCATCATGGGCGCCTCGGGTTCGGGCAAGTCAACCTTGATGAATTTGCTGGGATGCCTGGACAAGCCGAGCAGCGGGCGGCTACGGGTCGATGGGCACGACCTCTCCGAGCTCTCGCCCGACCAGACGGCCGCTCTGCGCCGCGAAACCTTCGGATTCGTCTTCCAGCGCTACCACCTGCTCTCGCACCTCGACGCCGTGCGCAACGTGGAGTTGCCCGCGGTCTACGCCGGCTACACCCGGCGCGAGCGGCACGAGCGCGCCGTTGCCCTGTTGCAACGCCTGGGTCTGGGCGAGCGGCTCTCGCACAAGCCCGCCGCGCTCTCGGGCGGTCAGCAACAACGGGTCAGCATCGCCCGCGCGCTGATGAACGGCGGCCGCATCATCCTGGCCGATGAACCCACTGGCGCGCTCGACAGCGCCAGCGGCGCCGAGCTGCTGGCGCTGCTGTCCGAACTTAATGCGATCGGCCACACCGTCATCCTCGTGACTCACGACGCCGATGTGGCGGCCCATGCGCGCCGCATCATCGAATTGCGCGACGGCCGCATCGTGCGCGATGTCGCTTCGCCGGAGGCGCCGCCGCTGGCTACGCCAAGCGAAAAGCACACCCTTCTGGCGGCATCGCGTGGGCCGGCGCATTGGCTGGCGCCGTGGCGCGAATCTCTGACCATGAGCCTGGCTGCGCTGAGCGGAAACCGCCTGCGCAGCGCGCTGAGCATGCTGGGCATCAGCATCGGCATCGCTGCCGTGGTCAGCATCACGGCGCTGGGCCAGGCAGTGCGCAGCCAGATACAACGCAGCGCGCACGAGGCTACCTCCAGTAAATTGACCGTCACCCAAGGCAATCGCCAATTTCCGCTCGGGGCCGTCACCCAGCCGCTGACCATGCGGGACGCGGCGGCGCTACGCTCGCTGCCAGGCGTCACCGCGGTCGTGCCCAACTATTCGTCGCAGGTCACCGCCCGCCACGGCCGGCATGATGACGCGGTCAGGGTGAACGGCGTTGCGGTCGGCGACATTGGCCTCAGCGGCCAGACCGTAACGCAAGGCCGCGACATCAGCACGCTCGACCTGGAAACCCGCGCTCAGGTGGTGGTGCTCGACCGCGTGGCGAAAGACGCCTTGTTCACACCCGGCGAGCCGGTTCTGGGCCAGCAGGTGCTGATCGGCGCCCTGCCCTTCACCGTGATCGGACTGTCCGCGCCGGCGTACGCGAAGAACACTTCGTACATCCCCAGTTTCAGAGTCCTGGGCATCGCGAACCTGCCCCAGACCACCTACACCACCAAGCTCGACACGCGCCAGGAGACCGACACCTTGAGCGTGCATTTCGCCAACCCGGTTCCGACTGAAACCTTCCGCGCACATGTGCGGCAGCGCTTGCTGGCCCTGCATGGCGGGATCGAGGACTTCAGCCTTGACAGCAACGAAATGCTGACCGGCATCTTCACCGAGATACTCAGCAAGCTGACGGGGGCGCTGACTGCCATCGCCGGCATTTCCTTGGTGGTGGGTGGTGTGGGCGTGATGAACATCATGCTGGTCTCGGTCGCGGAGCGCACCCGAGAGATCGGCATCCGCATGGCCGTGGGCGCTCGCCAGCGCGACGTACGGCGCCAGTTCCTGATCGAATCGGTGTTGCTGTGCTGCCTGGGCGGACTGGGCGGGCTAGCGCTTCCTTGGTTAGCCTCGCAGGCGGCCAGCCTGGCGCTGCCGGGTCTGCCGGTATTGATCTCCTGGGACGCCCTGGCACTGGCTCTTGGCACTTGCACGGCCATCGGCCTGCTGTTCGGCAACCTGCCTGCACGCAGCGCCGCAACGCTGAGCCCGGTTGTTGCCTTGGCACGCGATTGACGGACACACCATGACACGCCGCTCCATCCCTTCACGACCGATCTTGTACGTCGCTCTGCTGGCAGGTCTGAGCGGCTGCGCCTCGTGGCCCCGGCCACCGCAGCGCCCGCCGGCCCCTACGGCCCCTGCAGCCTGGCAGGAGCGCGCCGCCCCTGCAGCCGCTGCGCCCGTCAGCTCCCCCGAGGCCCCCTGGTGGCAGGCGCTGCGCGATCCCCAGCTGGATGCGCTGCAAGCGCAGGCCTTGCAGAGTAACGTCGACACGCTGCGCAAGGCCTTGCGCTGGCAAAGCGCGCTGACGCAAGCCCGGCTGACCGCCTTGGGTGAACAGCCCCGGCCCAGCTTGAGCTTGGGCACCAACGCCAACCGGGCTTTGCGTTCCGGCGCCACCTCGGTGGTGGTCGACGGCGTGAACGTGCCCATAAGCAATGCGGCGCGTAGCTCTCACAGCTACGGCATCAGTGCCGGCCTCAGCTATGAATGGGATCTCTGGTCAAAGCTCGCGCAGGCCTCGCAGGGCGACCGCGCCGATGCCGAAAGCCGGCACGAAGACTGGCGCAGCGCGCGCTGGCTGGCCAGCACCAAGGTGGCCGAGGCGTACTGGACCATCGCCGTCATCGACGCCAAGTTGCCAATGCTGACCGAGCTCGCGCAAGCCGCCGACGAGGCGCTGCGCATCGCCCAATTGCGTCTGACCGAAGGCAAGCTGCGCCCGGACGAAGTGGACGATGTGATCAGCAAGCAATACGAGGCACGCACGCGCCTCGCGGTCGCCCAAGCCGACCGGCGCATGGCGCTCAATGCCTTGGCCCTGCTGCTGGATCGGGAGCCGCCAGCGCTGGCGCCGGGCGAGGCCAGCCTTCCTCCCGAGCCATCGCAGCCGGCCCTTGGCACGCCGGCGCAAACGCTGGAGCGCCGCCCCGACGTGCGCCAGGCGCGGCTGGCCGTGGACGCCGCCCTGGCACGCCTGCATGTGGCCGAGGCGTCGCGCTATCCGGCCTTGAATATGACCTTGAACCTGGGTACCAACGGCGGCAACTGGCGCGACTGGTTCAGCCAGCCGCTGGCGTCACTGGGGCTGAGCCTGGCGGTGCCCCTGGTTGACTGGCGCCGCCTGGATGCGCAGCGCGATGTGGCCCGCAACACGCTCGACGATGCCGCTCTGGGGCTGCGCGCCAGCGTGCGCCAGGCACTGGTCGATGTCGAAGACGCGCTGCTCGAGCGCGAGCGCTGGCAGCAACAGTGGCAAGCGGCGCAGATGCGGCGGACCGAGACTGAGAAGGTGTACGCCGTCGCCCTTCTGCGCCAGGAACTGGGTGTCTATGGCCGGCTCAATGTCCAGCAGAGCCGGCAAGAAATGCTGCAGGCTCAGATCGACATCATCGACCTGCGTCTACAGGCCTGGTTGAATCTTTTAAATCTGTACAAGGCATTGGGTGGGGCGGTGTAGGCCTCGAATGATGCAATCCGACGACGCTGAAACTAATCAGGAGCAAGCCACATGCATTCGACAGCCGCCATCGGTGGCCAACTTAAGACAAACTCAGCCGCTGGCCGGCAAAGCGCGGACTTGGGCCTGGTCTGCCAGTTCGCCGCACGCGTGCCGACCCACGCGCAGACGCCGGTAAGCGGCATGGTGTCCATGCTGCTCAATGCACGCAGGGTGGACCAATTGAAGGTCTATCTGAATGGCTACGATGAATGCGTAGGCTACGTTGTCTGGGCTTTTCTTACGCCCGAAGTGGAGGACGAGTTTATTTCCGGCACGCCGCGCCCCCTGGTCGAATGGGAATTTAACGACGGCACAAGTCCATGGATACTGGACATGGCGGTGGCGAAAGGGTCGCTGCCGTACGTGCTGGAAGACCTGCGTGACGTGGTATTCAGCGAACACCAGCAACTCACGTATTTTCGCGCCAAGGGTGGGCGCACAGTGTGCAAGCGGGTAAGCCGCGATGACCGCACTACGTTCATGTCGGCCGGCCGACAAGGCGGACCGGCATGACGGCCGCCCTGCTGCCACCATCGTCGCTTGTCGGGGTAGAAACGCGACGACTGGCGCGCGCCCGGATCGTCTGGCAAGACGGTGCGGATCAGGCTGCGACTGTCGACCCGGAGCAGGTATTTTGTTGCCCCCAGCGCTACGAAGCCGACAGCTTGTATGGGGCCGAGACCCGCGTTGAATGGGCGGACCGCTACGGCGGCTCCGGCACGGGCGCGGCCGGTGGCAGCGGACGCTGCACCGCGCTGAACGGCTTGCAGACCAAAGGTGTCGGCGTGACGCCCTTGGTCGCGCCCGTCGCGGACGCGTTACACTCATCGGGTACCCTGATGTTATTCGAGGCGGCCACCGAGGCACTGTTCGCTGGCGTGTACCAGGCCTGTCTGCCGTTTGGCGCGGTGCCGGTGCACGCCGTAATCCTGACCGGTGGCAGCTACTCCCAGGCACTAGGCGATGATCCCGAAGCGCGTTGCGTGAGATCCCTGGCGATACGGCCCTTCGTTGCCCGGCCGGCGCACTTTATGCGTAATCTCCTCAATCCCGATGCGATGCGGGCCGCCGGCGCTGACGCACCCGGCGTAACAGCCGATACATGGCGCACCCAGCAAGCGATGGCGTGCCTGGCGGCGAACTTCAAGACCAGTCTGGCACTGCCAAGCGGCGAGAACGACGAAGCGGCATTGCTCGATGCCGGCCTGCGGGAACTGGCTCGCCGTCTTGCCTGGCAATGTGGCGCCGGCTTTGCGAAGCGGCTGCCGCATGGCACACTGAGCTGCTCGAACATGGCATTGAGCGGAGCCTACCTCGATTTTGGCGTATCCAACTTTAATCCGTCGTACCGGCGCCTGTGCTGGGCGCATGGGCAAGAGCCATGGACGGAGTCGATGTGGCCGCTCAAGACCTTGCTGTCCTTGCGGCAGCAGCTGGACAAGTACCGGCCGGCCATCCGCGGCACAGCGATAGTCAGCTGCGATGACTTGGCTAAAGAATACGGACAGCACTTTCAGCGGCGGCTGGCCATCGAGATGGCCAAGATGGCCGGCCTGACAGAGGACATGGCGTCGGCCTGCCCGGCCGAATTACTGCAGACCTGGCTGAAGACAATGCGCGGCATCTGGACCCGAGGCGCCCACGAGCGCTTTGTGACGGATGCAGGCCAGCTTGCCGACGGTAGATCCGTGCCACCGCCACGCCAGGTCGGGCGCTTCGACCTCAACGCGATATTCGCGGCGGCAGGCCCGTGCGGCGATGCCGAGTCCATGGATCGTGCGCTGACCCCCTGCTTGAACGACGCTGATTTGCGGCGTGATTTCGTCCAAGCGGCAAGCCAGGTGCGTGCGTGGCTGCGCAGCAGGGTGGGAGTGGCGGACAGTAGCGTGGATGCCTATCTGGGGCGCCAGGCCGTGCGCAAGAACGCGGTTCTGCCCGCGCTGCAGCGACAGAAGAGCGCGGGCCTCGATCTGGTGGAGCCATTTCGGCAATTGGAGATCCGCGGTGACACGGCGGCGATTGGCCCGGCCATCGATCAGGCACTGACTCAGGCTCGCCACGTGTTGGCTGACCTCGATCCCGCGCTTCCAGGGAGCTCCGGCGTGGAGCAGCTGCTCAGCACGCCGTTGTTGCAATCAGCAGACTTCGGTTAAATAGCCCCATGCGGGGCTAATGCCGTCAGTTGAGCGTACAACCCGACGTTTTTAACTGAACGGCATTAGCCCGCATGGGGCCATTTTCATCAGAAGTCGTAACGCGCGGTCAGCCAGTAGGAGCGCGGCGGGTTCATGACCACCCATGACGCGGAGTCGGGCAACTGCTCCATGATGTTGCTCTTGCTGACACCGGTGGCGGTTGGCACCATCGTGTCGTAAGCACTGATGTACTTATTGTTGAGCACATTGCGGACGTCCAGCGACACGCGCAGGTTCTTGATCCCGGCGTACATGACCGACAAGTCGAAGTTTCTCTGACGCGGCAGGTAGTTGGTGTTGGCCGGGTTGCTGTCCAGCTTGCGCACGTGCGTGTAGCGGTGGCGCAAGTTGAACTGGAAGTCGCCCAATTCATAGCTCACGGTGTTCGACAACACCCACTTCGGCGTGCGCGCCATGATGCCGGCCACCGTGGTCAGCACGTCATCGGACGGGCCAGGGCTGCCGGCCGAGAAGCTGCCGACCGCGATCGCGCGCCCCTGGGAGAACAAGGCGTTGCTGTTCCAGGTCAGGTGACGCGTGGCGCGCCACCTGATTCCGGCCTCGACGCCACGGGTGACGTAGTGGTTCAGGTACTCGAGCACGTACGTGGTGCCGTCGACGTTCTGCGGGGTTTGCTGGATCCATTCCAGCATTTCGGTGCGGAAGGCCGTCACCTGGCCGCTGAGCGATCCGTGGTCGAACACATAGGACACTTCGTCCTGCTTCAGGTCAACCTGCGGGAACAAGGGCTTGTTATCGGCGTTGAACTGGTTCTGGTAGCGGTTGAGGATGCCGGTAATGTTATTGCCGGCCAGGCTGTGGCGATAGTAAACCTTGTCCAGCGGGCTGACGTTGTAGCCGACCGATGCGCTGTAGTTCTTCAGATACACGCGCTTGTTCGCTTCCACCGGCGCGCTGCGCACGTAATTCTGATTGTCGTACCAGGTCAGTTTGTTGCCATCAAGGCCACCATAGTTCAGCGAGTTGGCATCCGTCGCTTGCGGCGCCGTCACGAACGGTACGGCGTAGGTGGTCGCCTTGGTGAGGGTGCCCTTGTAGGACGCGTTCAAATCCCATTTACCCGGCGACCAGGAAGCGCCCAGGATTGGGCTGATGTCGCGCTGCCGGTCGCGGTAGCTGTAGGCGGTGAAGCCGCCGTCCACGTAGCCGCCACCCACGCGGCCCCAGCCCCCCTCGTCGGTCAGCTGGTAGGTGTTGCCGCCGGTGATCTACCGCCCACCCCGGTTGCTCATGTCGCCGCCCTCCACCGCCGACCGGCCGCGGCCGTTGAAATAGGTGTCCTGGTGCTGGTGCGACTGCGAGGCGAACACGCCCGCCTGGAGCTTGTAGGTGTCCTGGGTGTAGGTGGCCATGAAGTTGAGCATCAGGTCGTTCGAGACGCGGTTGCCCACATTCGAATTGGTGATGTAGACCAGGTCCTGGTTGGCCGGGTTGTTCGATGGCGGCACCTGGATGCCATTGACCAGGCCGCCGCCCAGATCGAAGTTCGCGTTCGGCAGGTTGGTGTAGGTCACGCACTGCTGCGGACTGGCGGCGGTCCCGGCGCCGCAAGGCAGGCCGGTGCGATAGTTGATGCCGTTCGACGTGCCGACGTTGTTGGCGATGCGCGCGCGCACCGTTCCGGTCGCCATGTCATACAGCTCATAGTAGCCGGCCCGGCGATTCAGGTTGGCCGACACCGCCGCAGCGGCGCCCTGGTTGACGACGTACGGATCCTGGAACGCGCTGACATTCCACAGCGAGGCCGGGCCGGCGTTATAGAATGCCTGCTGCAGGAAGGCGCTGCTCTTGGCGTACTTGGCGGCCGCATTGAAGCTCCAGGGGCCGCCCGTATCATGTTCCCATTTCAGCCAGACGGCGTCCTGCTTGTAGTGGGCGCCCTTCTCGGGGTCGTGGTACATCGTGCTGCCCGGTCCATCGACGACGTCGGTGCGTACCGTATGCTGGCCGCCCTGCATGAACATATTGCCGCCGCGGATGAAGCTTGGCGCGGGGTCGGGATGCTGATAGCCGTGGGACGGCATGGTGAACTGGCCGTTCCAGGAGTTGTTGTCGTCCAGGTGCTTGGCCGTCAGCGCGACGGTGCCGCTGCCACCGCCGGCCGTTTCATAGTTCTTCTCGACGCGCAGCTTGATCTGCCCGCCCAGGTTCAGCGGGTAGCCGGGGTCGACCGTGCCGGTCGAGCTGCGGTAAAAGCCGCCGACGTTGGCGCGCAGGTCGCCCGCCGCGTTTTTCCAGCCGTGCAGGAAATCGACCTGTTTCCAGGACAGGTGGGGGTCTTCGCCTTCCACGCCGAGCCGGCTCTGGATGCTCGTCCCCTCCTTGATCGGGCCAGGCATGAAATTGAACACGGCGCCGGCCGAGGAGCCGACCGAGGTGCCGGAGGAACCGCCGCGGATCGCTTCGACCCGGCCGATGGTCAGGTCGGAACGCAGGAAGTTGCCATCTTGGAAGTTGTTCCATTTGACGGGGATGAGGGGCAGCCCGTCTTCCAGATAACTGGCCCAGAAATTGGCGGTCGTGGGGCTGCCGGTGCCGACCGACATGCCGCGGGTATAGGCCTCGTTGCGCACCACGCCCTCGTTGGTCTCGACCATGACGCCGGGCATGTCGCGCAGCATATCGTCGGCGCTCAGCGGAGTGAACTTGCCCATGTCTTTGGCGTCGAGCACCGAATAGGCGACGTTGGCGGCCCGGGCTTTGGCCTTGCCGACGGTGCCGGTGACAATCACGGTCTGGGTTTCGGTTTCCTGCTTGGCCGGCTGGGCGGTCTCAGCGGCCGGTTTGGCGTCCTGGGCCAGGGCCGCGCTCACGCTCAGCAAGCCTGCGCTCGCCACGATGGCCAGCGCAAACTGGGGCGTCGGAATGGCCGCGTGCCAGCCGTGCAAATCGAGTTTTCTCTTCATGTCTCCACCTCGTCAATTGATCTTTAAACAGACCTTGGATTAATTGTTATCGATAAATGTTATCGATAACTATTTACACCGTAGCATGCCGTTTTTACGTAGTCAACTGGGAGGCGTTACATTTCCACAACGGTGACCGGACCACTAGTGGTATCGATAACAGTGGTGTCAGCGTGGACTCGGGGTGGGATTCATTGATTGGGCGGCCCGCCGCGGACGTGTTTTCGGCGATCAATCGCTCGGCCGCATTCAGTTACGCATTGCGCATCCCACATGCCGTATTACAAATAAAATAATGTATGCATGTACATAAAATTGTAAAATGCGACGCTGTTGCCCCCCTGAAGGCAAACTGACATACTGCAATATCCGTCCTGAATAAACCTGTTCCATGCGCGTCTTTAAAAGTTTCGCGGCTGCCTGTCTGCTGCTCGCCAGTGCATACGGCTTTTGCGCGCCGATGGAGTACCGGTATTACGATTGGGGCAAGACGCCCAAGCGCGACGATTACCAATTCGGCGTGTTGTCGCTGGCACTGGACAAGACCCGCGCCGAATTCGGCCCCTACCGGGCGCTGCGGGTGGGAGGTGATTTCAGTACCTTGCGGGTGCGTCAGGAAGTCGCCGCCGGCAAGGTCATCAATGTGCAGGCGGGCCCGTGGCGCGTGCTCGACAAGAACGATCCGCTCGACCAGCGCATTCCGGTCAACATACCGATCATGGGCGGGCTCCTGGGCCGTCGGGTGCTGCTCATCCGCACTGAAGACCTGTCCAAATTCCGCGCCATCCGCGACGCCGCCCAACTCAAGAAGCTGACCGCCGGCCAGGGCCGCGGCTGGGCCGAAATCGAACTGTACCGGCGCAACGGTTACCGCGTCAGCGACACCGCCAATATTCAAACCCTGCTGCCCATGCTGGCCGGCAAACGCTTCGACTACCTGCCGATGAGCGTGGTCGAAGCCCGTTCGGCGCTGGCGCAATATCCGGAACTGGCCGGGCAGTTGACGATCGCCCCGGATCTGATGATTTCCTATCCGCTGCCCACCATTTTTTACGTCAGCGCGCACTATCCCGCACTGGCCCGACGGCTCGAACGCGGGCTATCGATCGCCGCGAAAGACGGTTCGCTGGCCGAGATGCTGCGCCACCACTTTCACAAGGAAATCGCCAGCCTGGAGAATGTGACACGCCGCTTCACCATCGACGACCCCGCCGTCCCCAGGGAACTGCTGGCCGCGCTTCCGGTCGTGCGCAAACAAGTGGGCAGCGCCCCCCGCTGAAGCCAATATTGACAGGGTGCTCACCGACTCATTGCGAGTCGAATAAGGCTTTCGGTGTTTCTGCCACAGCAGTATGCACACAGACTGTCTAGTGCTGTGTGGCAAAATTTTACAATGCTATGATCGCCTGACACAATTGCTTTATGCAGGCGCATCATGAAAAATCTTCACATTGGAACTCGTCTTGGGCTCGGCTTTGCCCTGGTCCTGTTCTTGCTGGTCGCGCTGACCGGCGTGGGCGTCTGGCGCATGCATAGCGCCAATGCCATGACCACGGAAATGCTCCACGTAAAGGTGCGCCACGAACGCATGCTGGAGGAATGGGTCAAGGTGATCGAAGTCAACGCCGCGCGCACCACCACGGCGTACCGCGCGGCCGATCCGGCCGAGCAGAAAGCCGTCGAAGCGCAAATGAAAGCCTCGTCCGCGCACGCCACGGCCATCCAGAACGAGCTGGAAAAAGTGCTGCAGGATCCGCGCTCGAAAGCCCAATTGGCCACCTTGATGCAGACGCGCAAAGCCTATGTCGCGTCGCGCGCCCGCATCTTCAAGGAAAAGGCGGCCGGCAATCTCGATGTGGCCAGGCAGCTGTATGAAAGCGATATGGTCGGCAAGCGCGCCATCTACCTCGACAGCATGGCGAAACTGGCCGAGACCCAGCGCCTGCTGCTCGATGAAGCCGGCGCCGAAGTGTCCAGGCAATATCAAAGCGGGCGCGTCATGCTCATTGTGCTCGGCGCGCTGGCAATCCTGCTGGGCGTGGCATGCGCGGTCTTGATCACACGCAGCATCACGGTGCCGCTGTCCGAAGCGGTGCGGGTTGCCACGACGGTGTCGGCCGGCGACCTGACCAGCACCATCGCGGTGGACAGCACGGACGAGACCGGCCAGCTGATGGGCGCGCTCAAAGGCATGAACGCACACCTGCTCAGCATTGTCTCGGAAGTGCGCAGCGGTACCGACCTGATCACCACGGCCTCGCGCGAAATCGCCAACGGCAATCTGGACCTGTCGGCCCGCACCGAAGTGCAGGCCAGCTCGCTGCAGCAGACCGCCTCGTCGATGGAACAACTGACCGCCACCGTCAAGCAGAACGCCGAGCACGCGCGCAAGGCCAACGACCTGGCCATCGCCGCTGCCGACGTGGCCGGCAAAGGCGGCGCGGTGGTGGCCGAAGTGGTGCAGACCATGGGGGCGATCAACGCCTCGTCGCGCCAGATCGTCGACATCATCAGCGTCATCGACGGCATTGCCTTCCAGACCAATATTCTGGCCCTGAATGCGGCCGTCGAAGCGGCGCGCGCCGGCGAACAAGGGCGCGGGTTTGCGGTCGTGGCCGGCGAAGTGCGCAATCTGGCCCAGCGTTCGGCCGCCGCCGCCAAGGAAATCAAGCAGCTCATCGGCGATTCCGTGGCACGGGTGGACAATGGCGCGCGCCTGGTCGACCAGGCCGGCCTGACCATGAGCGAAGTGGTGGCCAGCATCGGGCGTGTGACCAGCATCATGGGCGAGATTACCAGCGCCAGCGACGAGCAGAGCGACGGCCTGGAACAGATCAGCCTGGCCGTCACGCAGATGGACCAGGTCACGCAGGAAAACGCCGCACTGGTCGAGCAGGCCGCCGCCGCGGCCGCCTCCATGGAAGAACAGGCGCGGCGCCTGTCTTCCCTGGTGGGCACCTTCCAGCTCGGCAGCGACACGCCCCTCGCCCCGCCGGCGCGCCGGCGCATGCGCCTGGCCGCCTGAACGGCGCGCTTGTGCTGCGATGGCGGCCTGCGGGCCGGCGTCAGCGCTCAGGCGGCCGGGACGGCGGTCCGATTGACCGGCCGGTGGCCCCACCAAGTGGCGCGGTGCCATAGCATTTCCAGCGGGCCCTGCTGGTAGCGGCCCAGCCACCAGGCACTGAAGCTGCCCTGCAGGAGCGCCAGGACCACGCCGATGGCCAGGCACATGCTGGCGCCGGTGACCTTGTACAGGGCGAAGCCGAAGCCATAATAGAGGGTCGAACCGAGCAGCGACTGCACCACATAGCTGGTCAGGCTCATGCGGCCAAGCGGGGCGAACAGGCGCAGCAGGCGTTGCATGGCGCCGAGCCGGAACAGCAGCACGAACGAGGACACCAGGACCAGCATGAAGGCCAGGTTCGACCAGGTGCCGACGATGGTTTTCAGTGGACGGCGCAGGGCTTGCCCCGGAACCAGGCCATCGATATTGCTCAACGTTAAGTACAAGGGCACGAAGCACAGCGCGGCCGCGATCAGGGTGCGTTTCCAGAAGCGCAGCCCGGCATCGGTCGGCGCGAACAGGGCCTTGCGGCCGGCCAGCATGCCCAGCATGAACAGCGACATGATCTGAAAGACGCGGCCGTTTTCCCACGACCAGTACAGCACGCCGATCTTGCCGTTGGTGAGATTGCCGAACCATGCGGCCAGCATCGAGTCGCCTTTCAGATAGGTTTCGGAGCGGCCGAAATAGGCCCACGAGGCCGGGTCGGCCAGCTTGGCGCCGGTATGGCCGAGCGCGGCGAGCGCATTGATCCACTCGACCGGTTGCAGCATCAGCACCGCCGCGATGGCGAACACGGCCTTGTTGGGCAGGCGCGCCACCGGGATCAGCGCCAAGCCCAGCACCGCGTAGATCGACAGGATGTCGCCTTCGTAGAACAGGCTGTTGACCAGTCCGAACATCAACAGCAGCAGCAGCCGCCAGGCAAAGCGCAGGCGGAAATCTTCACCGCGCTGAGCGCGGTTGTTGAACTGGATGAAGAAGGTCACGCCGAACAGCATCGCGAAGATGGCGTAGGACTTGCCGCCGAACAGGAAAAAAGCGCTGTCCCAGATCACCTTGTCGAGCGCCACCATCCAGGCCGGCAGATTGGCCGGTGTGAAATACAGGTCGAAGTGCTCGATGTTATGCAGCAGCATGATCGAGACGATCGCGAAGCCGCGCAGGCAGTCGACGACATCCAGGCGTTGGGACGATGGGTTCATGGGGCAGTGTGGATGGGCTGTTGGAACTGGAAAGGATACCAGTTTCTCTTTTGGCCAGATAGGTGAAAATGCCGGGGCTGGCTGCGATGGTGGTTTGCGCCGCAGCCGGGCCCGCCCCTTGCCCCTAAGCCCCCGCCAGCCGCCTGGCCTCGCGCAGGCCCTCCACCATCACGGTCAAGGCGTGCGCCTTGGCGTCTTGTCCCGGCACCCGCAACACATACGAGGGATGATAGATGACCACGATCCAGCGCTCCTGGTGCTGGAACGGTGTGCCCAGCACGTCCTTCAGGGTGGCATGTGGATTGCCGGTGACGGCCTTGAGCGCGGTGCTGCCCATGGCGACGATGACGCGCGGCTTGACTTGCGCGATTTCACTGTCGAGCCAATACGCGCACGCGTCGATCTCGCGCTGGGCCGGGGTTTTGTGCAGGCGGCGCTTGCCGCGCGGCTCCCATTTGAAATGCTTGACGGCGTTGGTCAGGTAAATCTTGCCCCGTTCGAGCCCGGCCTCGCCCATGGCCCGCTCGAGCAGCTGGCCGGCCGGGCCGACAAAAGGCAGGCCGGCCAGGTCCTCCTGGTCGCCCGGCTGCTCGCCGACCAGCATGATGCGCGCTCTGGCCGGCCCCACCCCGCCCACGGCCTGGGTTGCGTGCTGCCACAGCTCGCAGCGGCGGCACTGGTCGAGCGTGCCGGGCGCCTGGCGCTCCGGCTGGGCCTGGTCGGGCGCGATGGGAATGGCGGTGCCGCCGCGCCGCCCCACGCTGCCGCTCTGCCCGACCTTGCGCGCGCCGGCCGCCGCCTGGCTCACCATCTCCGGCACCGCCGCCCCTTCGGGCAAGTGCTTCCAGAAGCGGTTGGGGATATGGCCGTGCATCAGCTCGGCATTGAGCCGCGCCGGGTTGAAGATGCTGCGGTAATAGGTCAGCCACAAGGCTTCGCCGGCGTCGTCGATGTCTTCGGGTCCGCGCATCAGCGGGCCGGTGCTGTGCAGCGTGGCGCCATCCCACATGACGCTTGCGTCCGGTGTTGCGATCATCCAGGTGACCCTCCCCATGCGGCTGGCAAAATGGCGCGCCACCTGCGGCAGCACGTCGTGCGCCGGTTCGAACCAGGCCACGAAGCGCGGCGGCCCGGCTTGCGCGCGCCGTTCGCGAAAGCGGATGTAGGCGTGCATGTCATGCTCTTCGCGCTGCACCGCCTTGACCATGGCGTGCAGCCTGGCGCCATCCTGGTCGGCCGCCGACATGACGTCGCGTTCGCCGTGCTGCCAGCGCCACAGCACGAGATACAGGAAGGCCCAGCGGTTCGGCACACGGCAGCAGGCCGCGCTTTGCAGCATGTCCATCAGCTGGCGCGGGATGCGCACCAGCGCGGCGCGCGCGCCCGCACCCGCGTCGGCCGGCGGCGCCTGCGCCGGGGCCTGGCCTGCAAACAGATCGCCGCCATCCGTGTGCGATATCCACTGCACCGCATGCGGCGCCACCTTGTGCGCCAGCAGCTCGCGCGCCGCCGCGCGCCACTCGTCGAAGCAGTGGACCAGCACCGGACGGCCCGCCGCGACACAGGCCGCCGCGTTCACGCCGCTTGCAATTGCGCCCATAGGTCGAGCTGCTGCGGGGGATGGTCGGCCATGGCGCGGCGCAGCAGGTGCGAGGCCGTGCTGTCCGACGCCGGCCGGTAATCGGCCGTCACGATGAAGGGAGCGGTCTTTTTCATGCTGCAGCGCAGGCGGGACAGGTCCAGGTAGCGGATGCGCCGCACCCGGCGCAGCTCGACCAGCCGCCTGGCGTTGCGCAAGCCGATGCCGGGCACGCGCGCGATCATCGCCTCGTCGGCCAGGTTCAGGTCGAGCGGAAAATGTTCGCGGTGCGCCAGGGCCCAGGCCAGCTTGGGGTCG
>CBFGOU010000045.1:0-14817 GCA_965650445.1 uncultured Oxalobacteraceae bacterium
CATCGCCTACGCCGCCCTTGGCCACCTGCACCTGGCCCAGCGCGTCGGCCAGAAAGAGCACTTGCGCTACTGCGGCAGTCCGCTGCCCCTGTCGTTCGCCGAAACCGGCTACCACCACCAGGTGCTGCGCATCGACCTGGCCGACGGCGCCGCGCGCGAAGTGGCCGCGCTGCCGGTGCCACGCGCGGTGCCGCTGCTGCGCATTCCGCCCGCCGCCGCACCGGTCGAAGAGACCCTGGCGGCGCTCGCGGCGCTCGAGCTGCCCGAAGTCGAAGCGCATCGCCAGCCGTTTCTGGAGGTGCGCGTGCTTCTGGACGCCCCCGAACCCGGCCTGCGCGGACGCATCGAAGCGGCGCTGGCCGGCAAGCCGGTGCGCCTGGCCAAGATCGAACCGAACCGCAAGAACGACAGCCGCAGCCTTGACGATGCGATCTCGCTCGACCAGCTGGCGCAGCTGCAGCCGGACGACATCTTCAAGCGCCTGTACCAGCAGCGCTTCGGCGAAGACGCGCCAAGCGACCAGCTTGCGGCCTTCGCCGAACTGATGGTGGGCGGCGCATGAAAATCCTGAACATCGGCGGCAAGAACCTGGCCTCGCTGGCCGCGCCATTCAGCGTCGATTTCGAGACAGGACCACTGGCTGCGGCCGGCCTGTTCGCCATCAGCGGACCAACCGGGGCCGGCAAGAGCACCCTGCTCGACGCCCTTTGCCTTGCCCTGTACGACGCCACCCCGCGCCTGATCAAGGCCAACCGCGGCCAGTTGCCCGACGTGGGCCCCTCCGCGCTGTCGGTGCAGGACCCGCGCAACCTGCTGCGGCGCGGCGCCGGCGAAGGCTACGCCCAGGTCGATTTCGTCGGCAACGACGGCATCGCCTACCGCGCGCGCTGGAACGTGCGGCGTTCACGCGGCAAGCCGGGCGGCGCAATGCAGCCGTCCACCATGTCCTTGCACCGCCTTCCCGACCTGATCGCGCTGGGCGGCACCAAGACCGAAGTGCTGGCCGAGATCGCGGCGCGCATCGGCCTGTCGTTCGACCAGTTCACCCGCGCCGTACTGCTGGCGCAGAACGAATTCTCGGCATTTCTGAGAACCGACGACAACGAACGCGGCGAACTGCTCGAAACCCTGACCGGCAGTGCCGTCTACAGCGAGATCTCCAAACGCGCATTCGCGCGCCACAAGGCCGAACAGGAAGCGCTGGCGCGCCTGAGCGAGCGCCTGGCCGACCAGACCCCGCTGGCCGCCGAGGAGCGCGCAAGCCTGGAAGCGGCCAGCGCGGCCGCACGGACGGCGCTGGCGCAGCTCGAGCAGCGCCGCGCAGCGCTGGAACAACAGCTGCGTTGGCATCAGGAAGCGGTGCGGCTGGCAGCGCAAGTGGCGCTGGCGGAGCAGGCCTGCGTCGCCAGCCGCCACGCCGTGCAGGACGCGCAGCCGCGCCGCGAGCATCTGGCCATGATCGACGCCTTGCAGCCGGCCCGCCAACTGCTGGCCGAGGCCCAGCGGATCGAACACGAACGGCGGGCAGTGGCAGCGGGCCACGCCAGCGCACTACTGCAGCTGCAGCAGGCAATCGATGCGCATGCGCATGCGAATGCCGCCGTGAGCGCGGCCAGCGCGCGCCAGGGCGACGCCGAACACAAGCTGCGCGAGGCCGCGCCGATGCTGGACGCGGCCAAGGGGCTCGACGCCGCCATCGTCGCGCTGATGCCCTCGCATCGTCAGGCGCAGCAGAGCTGTAAAGCGGCGGCGGATCAGTTGGCGCAGGCTGAACGAACGCTGACAGGCAAGCGCAACGCGCTTGACACGACCCGGGCCGCGCACCAGCTCGGCCAAACCTGGCTGAGCGAGCACGCCGGCTGGGAAGCACTGGCCGCGCAATGGCCGCGCTGGGATGCCTTGTTCGCCGCGGCCGGCCAGCACGCGCAGCAGGAGCTCAGCGCGCAAACCGCGCTGGCGCAGACGCGCCACGCGCTGCAGGCGGCAACCGGCGCCGATGCAGAGGCCGCCGCTGCGCTGACCGCCTCGGTACACGACCTGGACGCGCAGGAAGCGGTCCGGCAGCAGACCATCGCCGCGCTGGCCGCGTTCGACCTCGACGCCTTGCAGGGTGAGCGCGAACGGCTGGACCTGCAGCGCGAACAGTTGGCCAGCGCCGAGGCGATCCTGAACAAGATGACGGACACGCGTATGCGCCTGGAAGATGCGCAAGCCCACGCCGCGCGGCTGGACGGCGCCGTGAAGACCGCCAACGCGGCCGTGGCGGCGGCGCAGGCCGTGGAAGGCGCGCTGGCGGCGGCGCACACGCAGGCCGAACGGTCGCTGAGCGTGGCCGAACTGGCCTGCGCCGACAGCGTGGTGGAACTGCGCGCCGGGCTGCAGGACGAGCTGCCCTGCCCGGTCTGCGGCAGCGTCGAGCATCCGTATCACGGCCAGGGCGGCGCGCTTAACGGCATGCTGGCCAGCCTGCGCGCCGAGGTTAGCCGATGCCGCGCCGCCGCGCGCGACAATCATTCGCTGCAAGCGACCGAACGCGCGCTGGCGCAGTCCAGCGCCAGCCAGCTGACCCAAATGAACGCCGAGCGCGCCACGCTTGCGGCGGCGCTGAATGCGGCCAGCGCCGCGTGGGAGCAGCATCCATTGGCGGCGTCGGCGGGCAGCGGACCATGGTTGCAGGAACTGCGTGACGAAAACAGCATGGCGCGACGAGCGCATGACGAGCGTGCGCACGCCGCACGCGCGGCATCGATCGCGCGGGACGCGGCTCAGACGGCCTGCGACGCACTGTCGGCGCAGCACGCACAGCGCCAGAAGACCGCTAGCGACGCCCATGCGGCGCTGGCCGCCGCACGGGCCGAACACGATGCGCTGGAAGCGAAGCGCGCGCAGGCCACCACTGCGCTCGCCGCCCTGCTCGACCAGTTGGACGACGCAATGGCATTCGGATGGCGTCAGCAATGGCAGGTCGCGCCGCAGGCTTTTCGTGCCGCGCGGGCCGACGAGGCAGGCCAATGGCAGCAGCAGTCGGCCAGCCACGCCGCGCGCGCCACGACACTGGGTACGCTTCAGGCCGAGCATGGCGCCGCAGACGCGAGCCTGGCACAAGCCACGGCAGCGCATCTGGCCAGCACCGACGCGCTGGCGCGGATCGATGCCGAGCTGGATGCGCAGCGCGCGCGCCGCCTGGCACTGTGGGGCGGCAAGCCGGTGGCAGAGGTCGAGCAGGCGCTCGCCGCCAGCGTTGAAAGCGCACGCGCGGCGCTGGCGCACGCCCAGCAGGCAGCGCAGCAAGCGGCGCTCACTGAAGCCCGTCTGCGCGAAGCGCTCGATCAGGCGCAGCAGCGCATGAGCGCCCTCGACGCCGAACTGGAGAGCGCTGCCGCACGCCTTTCCGACTGGCTGGCCGCGCACGCGGACGAACACCCGCAACGCGACACGCCGCGCGATCAGCAGCAACTGGCCCAACTTCTCTGCGCCGACAGCGCCGCGCTGGCACAGGAACGACGCGAGCTGGAGGCGCTCGACGCGGCCGTCGTGCAAGCCAACACCGTGCTGGCCGAACGGCGCGGCCAGCGTGAAGCGCATCTGGCCGGCGCGGCACACGACCCGCTTCGCCAGGACGCGCTGACGCAGGAACTGGCGGCGCTGATGGAGGAACGCCAGCAAGCAGACGCCAGCGCCGCCGCGCTGCGTGTGCAACTGGCACAGGACGACGAACGGCGAACGCGCGCCCAATCGATGATGGCGGAAATCGAGGCGCAACAGCTGAAGGAACGGCGCTGGCACCGCATGGCCGACCTGATCGGTTCGCAGGACGGCAAGAAATTCCGCAACTATGCCCAGCAGTTCACCCTCGACGTCCTGCTCGGCTACGCCAACCGGCACCTGGAACAGCTGGCGCGCCGCTACCGGCTCGAACGGGTACCCGGCGCCAGCGGCCCCTCGCTGGCACTGCTGGTACGCGACCAGGACATGGGCGGCGAAATCCGCTCGGTCAATTCACTCTCGGGCGGGGAAACCTTCCTGGTTTCACTGGCACTGGCATTGGGCCTGGCCTCGCTGTCATCGAACCGTGTGCGGGTCGAATCGCTGTTCATCGACGAAGGCTTCGGCAGCCTGGACAGCGAAACCCTGCGCGTGGCCATGGATGCGCTGGACGCCTTGCAGTCGATGGGCCGCAAGGTCGGGGTGATCTCGCATGTGCAGGAGATGACGGAACGGATCGCGACCCGTATCGTGGTCGAGCCGGCCGGCGCCGGCGCCAGCGCCGTGGCGGTGCGCTGAGCTAGGTAACGCCGGGATCTGGATTACAGCAGGAATAACGCTCGCCAGTTTAACGATACATGATTGAGATTGAAGAGATGCGACAGTTGTTTTGCCGCACGTACATATCGTTATAACGGTTCACATTCATTTCCCCATTCCCAGAGCCCACCCTAGCTTCTATTGCTCGATCTGCCGGCTCCCGGCGATTACTAAAAATCTGCAACTTATGTTTGTCTTTGGAGAGCGGCTGGCGTAAGATTTCAGAATTGCAACATTTTATCTAGGTCGACCGTGTCTATTGTTGATGATGAATTCCAGCGCCTCATACCCAAAGCAAAATGGTTGCAGAACACAGTAGTGCTGGCTCAAGCCTGGAAGAAGACGCACACATACATACGAAGGCACAACTGGTACGCCGACACCTTAGAGCTTGATGCCTCTGTCGTAAACCTCGAGTCAAACTTGACGCAGTGGATGCAGGACATCAAGCTCGCCACGTTTAAACCGATCCGACTACGTGTCGTGCCGGCGCCGAAAAATGCAGCTTGGGAATTTCGCAGTCAGATACCATTGTCGCCGACGTACTTCTTAGAGGTAACACCCGACGAATTGGGCTCCACCCCATCCTTTCATGACTGGCGAGCGAAAAAATCCGCCACTGCTGACGGGAGCGCAGACCTTGGTATGCAAAATCTTCGTCCGCTCGCGCATCTCACAATCCGCGACCAGACGCTCGGCACTGCGGTCTTAATGTGCTTGGCCGATGTCGTCGAATCGGCGCAAGGAAACTCGGCGGATGACCTGGCTAAGCAGCGCACTGCGGGCGTTGTCAGTTACGGGAATCGCCTACAGTGCCAGTGGCGGACTTCAACAAATGGCCGTGAACTCGCGGCTTTTTCTTGGGGAAGCGCGAAGACATATAGGAAGTTCTCAGAAGACTACCGTTCATTCCTCGCGCGACCACGTACAGTATGCGCTCAACTCGCTCCTACCGTAAAAAGGGGCGAGGAACTTTTTGTCGTATCGCTCGACGTTAAGGCATTCTTCGATAGTATCGACGTTCAAGCACTGCAACGTGAGCTTAAATTTTTGGAAAGAAAGCACAGAGAAGACTTTGGAATTCTTGAAATTGACGCTGCAGACGACGAATTCTGGACAGTCGCTCAGCGCATCTTCTCTTGGGAATGGCTTGAAATTGACCATGTCAGCGCCCAGTCAATTTGCGGGACAACTCGCCTCCCTTCTGGGCTACCGCAAGGCTTGGTCGCTTCAGGCTTCTTAGCGAACGCGTACATGGTTCGTCTCGACAAAGAACTTAATGAGCTGGTGAAACAGAAGTTCAAGTACGACGCTTTCTGCATCTTGGACTATTGCCGGTACGTTGATGACATTCGACTCGTGGTTGCTGCTTCGAGTAGCTTCAATCACGGTCGCGTTGAAGGCCTTCTCGAAATCGTCACAAAATTTTTCGCGGAAAAGCTACAAGAGCACGTACAGAGGTTAGGAGCGCAATCACAGTTAAATTTGTCCCCAAAGAAGTGCGCAGTGGTTCCTTATCGCTCAATTTCGGTGAAAAGTAATGTATCCGCGATGATGGAGGTCATTCAAGCCGAATTAAGCGGAACATTCGACTTGGAATCGCTGATTCAAACTGACGGGGGCCTCGAAAGTTTGCTACGCTTATCGGCACAAATGGAGGCACCTACGGACGCCTTCTTCTCCAGGCTTTCCTTAGCAAACATCGCGTTGCCGGATACTGACGTTCGGGATGACACAATCAAACGGTTTGTCGCTGCGCGCCTTGTAAAGTCACTGCGCGCGCGACTATCAATGTCTGAGTCAGCAGATGCGACTACATCAGCTGCGAGGACAAAGCGGACCTCAAGTACCAACGCAATTACCCACGACTTTGAATCCACTGCGAGGAAGCTCCTAAAGTGTTGGTCCGCGAATCCTGCATTGGCAGTGCTACTGCGTTATGCTGTCGATTTGTTTCCGCATCCCCGGCTGCTCGCTCCAGTTATCGAGGCTCTTGAGGTAAAGCTATTTGTCTACCCACTATCCGTCACCGTTAGCACAATCAAGGAGGTGATGGTTGCTGAATACTTGGCAGCTGACTTGTTCAATGCAGCCTCGTCGGACACTGGTTATAGGCCATTGTCAGAATACCCTGTCGGCGTGGATATAGGAGGGTATAGGGAACAACTCAGTTCGTTCGCAAAAAAAATTATTCTGGAGCGCGCCCACTCCCCTTGGTATTTACGACAGCAAGCGTCACTTTTCCTAGCCACGCTCGGAGTGTACGCCTTTCCGCCGCAACCGACACCTGGAGTAGTTCCTTCGCCTGAATTGGTAAGGCACGAGAATTTGCACCTCGCGTTGCTTTATCAGCCGATGGAGCCGCAAAGATTTCTGCTCAATCTGCCACTTGCCTTGGTGGCTCAACAACTGGTGCCCAACATCCGCCGTTTCGGAGAATGGTTTGCAGAAGGCATGCTTAGGATACCGGACACTGCTAGCCAACAAGAAGCGGTGAAAACAATTGCCCGAGTGCGGCCTGACCTATTGCAAGTAGCACTAGCCACGCGTATTTCCAAACGCCAACCTTGGCGCGCGTTCGTCCCCGATGTACTACTGATGTCCACGGGACCGAAGCTGTCGAAGGTTATCGAAGATGATGCAACGCTAACTCTTCACCAACTTCTTTGTCACGCGGACAACAATTTCTCGCAAGAGAATTCCATTCTTCTTCTGGCAAAGACGCTGTTAACATATGAAGGTATTCAGGCACACCTAAATGCCGGCACAAGTGCAGCAGAGATACATCTTAAATGCAGAGATTGGGCATCTTTGAACGCTCTTCCAACTGAAAATATCTTAGAAGTTACTCATATTACTTCCCCGAAGGTTCAGCATGAGATTTACATGACTCCTCCGTGGGTGGCCTTAGATAAAGCCTGGCTGTATAGTCTGGGCAGAATTCTACGGTCAGCCTTTACAGGAGATTTCGATTTCACAAGCAATGGAATTTTGCTTACTGATGCTTCAGGAAGATATTCTGGAATTCGTAGTACTTGCTTCAACCGACGCTTCTCCATGCTAAACAACGCCCAAGGACTGCTAGATGAACCCGGACCAGTAACGCCTTGGTTATCAGGTCTGTTCTCGGCTTTGCTTCAATGGCCAGGAATATCCATGCGGCGCACCGGTTCCTTATCCGTAGGTAACGTCAAGACGGTAGACGAATTGCGCGAAATTATTGATGACCGGATCGCAGTCCAAAGGAGTCTGTATGCGGCGCGTAGCAAAACACCAGTTTATGTCGTTCCGACCTCCCCGGATACGGCTCTCATAAATAGACCCATGCGGGTCGCGGTAGTACAGCCTATGCTCCCACGACGTGACGAATTTAATCCGAAGGAACCAACGCGATGGTCCTCGGAGGACATGGCGCGTCACGAGCAACATTTAGCTCAAGTTTGTAGACTGGCAAACCATAAGGTGCGCAGTTGGGAGTCAGCAAAGAAGCACTCAAAGGCGAGCGAAAATGGGCCACGTGTGGACCTTATTGTTTTCCCAGAGCTGTCAGTCCATCCGAAGCATCTTTCTTATTTGGAAGCGTTATCGGATGCCACTGGCGCCTGCATCTTCGCGGGTCTAACGTTCCAGCACTCCGATAAGGTCAAGGGAGTGGTAAATCAGGGCCTATGGCTCTTGCGAACCTCAACCCCTGACAGCGGACGACGGATTGACTACGTCTGGCAAGGTAAAAAGCACCCAACAAAGCCGGAGGCTGCGATGGGGGTGAAGGGCTATCGCCCGCACATCACGCTCGTTGAGTTCCCAATAGGTGCGAATACGCCGACGCGAATTGCAGCGGCGATCTGCTATGACGCCACTGACTTAGACCTACTTGCGGACCTTCGCCAGCAGTCCGACATGTTTGTCGTCTCGGCATTGAATCAAGATGTGAACACCTTTGACAACATGGTTGCGGCACTTCACTTCCATATGTACCAACCCGTGATTCTTTCGAACAGCGGGGAATTCGGTGGCTCGACAGCTCAAGTTCCATTGCCTAAGCATGAGAAGTTGGTGGCACACGTCCACGGAAGCAATCAGGTTGCGGTAAGCATTTTCGAAGTTGACCCATCCTTGTTCAAGACTTTGGTTACTGGCCCGATGCCGCAAGAGTTGAAAAGCGCGCCGGCGGGCTATTCCGGACGACCAACAAAGACTTAAGCTATAGGAGAGATAAACATTAATAATCGCAATAACGATTTATATCGTTTAGCACGATTATCACCTCCCTTTATCTCGGACGACAGCCCAAATACCGCCCGCAACTATTGACCTGCAGCGCTACTCAGCTGGCACTAGCGCTTGCGTTCAACCGGCAGCCTGACCAGCTCCCAGCCGAGCTCACGGCGAATCTGCACGGGATCGGGCGGCGGGCGCCGCTGGGCAATCTCGGTGCGCAGCCAGTTGCGCACGCTTTCCTTGGTCGGTTGCTTCCGCTTGTCCATTGCTGATCCTCGTGAACGGGGCCCGCGACGGGCCTGCTCCATCAACGCCAAAATGCGGCTGAAGTTGACCGGCGCAATGCTAGAATGCGACGCTTTTACACTTAGTCACAATCATCGCCATGGCCAAACCCGCCCGCTTCCTGACCTTCAAATGCGACAAATGCAGCAAACCCGTCCAGGTACAACTGCAGAAAGTTTCGGCCTGCTCGCATATCCAGCCTTACCTGGGCGTGTGCGCCTGCGGTGAAGCCAAGCGCTATGCCACTGGCGACAGGCACGCCGTCGAATCGTTCCTGACTTCGGCCGACGCCAGCTGGTCGCATCACCACTAAGCCTGAGCGAAAGCAAAATAATGTCGATAGGCAACAGAAAAATATTGACAGCTCAGGATTAAAGTTATCTAAAACGGTGCCGATATTGCTAGTGTTACCACTCAATATCTCGCACCGCCATGCCGCCGCTGTTCAGCCAGGGTCCCCGCCCGCTTGCCCCCACTGCCGTTGCGGCCACGCCGTCTGCGGGCGGGCGGTCTGCGCATGCGCAGACCGCACCGGCCAGCGGCAAGGTGGCCGCACCGCTGGCGGTGGTCGAACGGGTCTCGTCGCAGCATGACAGCGTGCGCCTGTCAGCCGAAGCGCTGAGCTCGCGCGGCGCGCAGGATGCCGCCAAGACCACCCTGGATATCGCCCGCCAGTTCCTCGGCAGCTTCGCCAGCGAAACCTTCGGCGACGGCAGCGCCATCCGGCTCGACCATGTCACGCTCGACAGCGCCGCCAGTTTTTCGGCCAGCGCAGCCCTCACCAGCACGCCGGACGGCAGCAGCGCCAGCGCCGCCCTGTCGCTGAGCCAAAGCGCCCACTTCCTCGGCACCGGCCAGATCGTCACCGAGGACGGCCAGCGCTTCGACGTCGACATCGAAGTCAACTACGAAGCGACCATCAGCGCCGCTGCCGGCACCACGAGCGAAGTGCGGGCCCCGGACGAGAGCGCCCTCACCGGCAAGCAGCTCCCGGCCATCAAATTCCCGGGCAGCCTGGGCGACCTGTTCAAGCTGCTGGGGCGCCAATTGTCGGCCGAGGACGACGTCAACGGCCGCCTGAGCCTGCGCCTGATGCGCCTGGTCGACCGCGCCGCCCTGCTGGCGCCGCGCCTGCAGGCCGATGAAGTCAAGGCCACGCCGGCTGCGCGCCAGCTGGCCGCCAGCGCTTACGCCAGCGCGCCGGCAGCCGCCGACGACTGACCGGCGTTCCACCCTCCCGTATAATGCTGCCTCCCGCGCCTCGCGCGGCTTGCGCGCTCGCGCCCGCCTTTTTTTCGATCGGTTCCCATGCAATCACCTGTTCCCGGCGACGCTCCCGCGCGCATTCATTGGCTTGAAGACGAGGCTGCGCGCAGCGCGCGCTGGCGCTCCGAAAGCGGCATGCCGGCGCCGAAGAAAGTGGTGATCGCCGACGACCGCATGCCGGCCGATACCGCCTACCGGCTAGCCTGCGAAGGCACGGCACTGCTGTGGCGCGGCGACTTCCAGAACGCGCGCCAGCTGCTGCAGGCGCTGGCGCGCCGCGCCGATCACAAGGGCGGCAAGCGCGCCCGCCCGGCCAAGACCCCGGCCACGCCGCTCGAAGCCTTCCACCTGCACCGCCAAGCCCAGTCGCAGCGCGCGCGCACGCTGGCGATGCTGCTCATTCCCGTTGAAGCGGACTACAGCATTGCGCTGCGGCGCGCGCCCGACATTGCCCTGGCCTGCAACGAAGCCTACGGCGCCGGCGGCGAACCGTTCGTCGCCTCGCTGCGCGAGCTGCTGGGCCTGATCGGCGCGCACGAATGGCGCAAGAACGGCGTCGAGGTTGCCGCGCTGGGCGAACGCATCCACCCGCACTACGGCGTGTTCTCGCCGATTCGCGGCGAATACCTGCAGCTGGTCGCGGACGCGCCGCTGCCGCGCGAGCGCTCGCTGGCCTTCGATATCGGCACCGGCACCGGTGTGCTGGCCGCGCTGCTGGTCAAGCGCGGCGTCGCCCGCGTCGTCGCCACCGACATGGATGCCCGTGCGCTGCGCTGCGCGCGCGACAACCTGGTGCGACTGAGCCTGGACGACAAGGTCGAGGTGCTGGAAGCGGACCTGTTCCCGCCCGGCCGCGCGGCGCTGGTCGTATGCAATCCGCCATGGCTGCCGGGCCGTCCGAGCGCGTCCATCGAAGCGGCCGTGTACGACCCGGACAGCCGCATGCTCAAGGGCTTTCTGGCCGGCGTGGCAGAGCACTTGACGGCGGATGGCCAGGCCTGGCTGATCCTGTCCGACTTTGCCGAACACCTCGGCCTGCGCACGCGCGAACAGCTGCTCGAATGGATCGCCGCGGGCGGCCTGCGCGTGCTCGAGCGGCACGACATCAGGCCGCTGCATCCGAAGGCGACCGACCCATCCGATCCGCTGCACGCGGCCCGCAAACAGGAGCTCACCTCGCTGTGGCGATTAGGCATCGTGTGATGCTGCATTGCGGTATGGCGCGAACTCCTGTACAATTCTGGCCTCAGACGCGGGGTGGAGCAGTTGGCAGCTCGTCGGGCTCATAACCCGAAGGTCACAGGTTCGAGTCCTGTCCCCGCAACCAGACATTGCAAGCCCTTGAAGCCGTTCGCAGCTCAAGGGCTTTTGTGTTTTCGGGCGTGCCGCCCCCGCGCGCAATCAGGCTTGCCGCCGATGGGCCCGGAAACTGGCCAGTCCTTTGGCCGCCTGGGCCTGTATCGCATTGCGCACGATCGGCGTCCAGCCCAGCAGCACACCCTTCATCCCCAGCGCCTGGCGCGCCCACTTCCACAGGTCGAAGCGGTCGGCGTGGCGGACGATCTTGCCGTCCCTGAATTCAAAGCTGGCGTGGATGTCGTTCACCACCGTATTGCCGGTTTGCGAAAAAGTATAGGTGGCGATCCAGTGCGCCTTGCCCTGGCGGTCGTCGGCCTCTACGCCGTCAAACACCAGCGAAAAATTCTGCGCCTTGTTGATCAGCATGCGCCACATATCGCCCGCCTCCTGCCCGCGCAATGCAGGGAAGACCGGATCGCCAAACACGACATCGGCCGCGTAACAGCGCGCCATGGCCTCCGCGTCCAGCTTCTGGAAGGCCAGGTAAAAGGTTTTTATCAGCTCGGCATTGGGGTGCATGGGGCCTCTGTCGGAGTAGGAAAGCGTGATTGTTCTAGTTCCCACGGATTATGCAACACCGGTCCGGCCTTGTGCACTCATGGCAAGCTAGCGTAGAATTCGGCCATTCGGACGGCGTGAGCCGCCCTTGCAACTTAAAATTTTGAACTCAGCCCGACTCCCGCAGCCGGGCTTTGTTTTTACATCAGGTAGCGCTGCTTTAAGCGTTACCGCCCGCTAGTGCGATGAGAGACAAAAAAGATAACGCGACCTACGATCTGCCGGGGTTCGGCCCCGCGCCTGCCATCGTCATCAGCGCGCCGGAACCGAAGCGTTCCGTGGCGCGTCCCCGCCGTTCCTCGCTGAAACAGGAACAGCTCGAACTGCTCGAACCGACCGACACCACCGGACTACCGGTCTGGCGCCGCGACGAAAATACCGATTTGACCGGCTTGCCAGTCTGGGCTTCGGCTTAATACTGTCGTCCCCGGCCTGGGCGGCCCCTGTTAGACTTGGCCCTTCCCTATTGCCCCGACCGCTGACCCATGATGCAAGCCACCGCCTTCTCCTCCCTGCCGCTGTCCGACACCTTCCTGGCCAACCTCGATTCGCTCGGCTACCGCGAGATGACGGCGATCCAGGCCGCCAGCCTGCCCGCCGTGCTGGAAGGACGCGACCTGATCGCCCAGGCCAAGACCGGCAGCGGCAAGACCGCCGCGTTCGGCATCGGCATCCTGCACAAGCTGAACCCGGCCTGGTTCGCCATCCAGGGCCTGGTCATGTGCCCCACGCGCGAACTGGCCGACCAGGTGGCCAACGAGCTGCGCCGGCTGGCGCGCGGCGAAGGCAATATCAAGGTGCTGACCCTGACCGGCGGCGCGCCGATGCGCCCGCAGATCGCCTCGCTGGAACACGGTGCGCACATCGTGGTCGGCACGCCCGGCCGCATCCGCGACCATCTGGGCCGCGGCACGATCGACCTGTCGCGCGTACAGACGCTGGTGCTGGACGAAGCGGACCGCATGACCGACATGGGCTTTTACGACGAAATCGCCGGCATCGTCGACGCCTGCCCGCAGCGCCGCCAGACCCTGCTGTTTTCGGCCACCTACCCGGACGACATCCGCCGCGCCACCGAGCCCTTCCTGCGCGACCCGCTCGAAGTCGTCGTCGAAGCCCAGCACGGCGGCGACCAGATCGAGCAGCGCTTCTATGAAGTCGGCTTCGACGAGCGCGATCAGGCGGTCGGGCGCCTGCTGCGCCACTTCAAGCCGGTGTCCACCCTGGCCTTTTGCAACACCAAGGTGCATTGCCGCGAACTGGCGGCCGAGCTGCAGGCGCAAGGCTTTTCCGCGCTGGCCCTGTACGGCGAACTGGAACAGCGCGAGCGCGACGAAATTCTGGTGCTGTTCGCCAACCGCAGCTGTTCGGTACTGGTGGCCACCGACGTGGCCGCGCGCGGGCTGGACATCGCCAATTTGGGCGCGGTGATCAACGTCGACGTCTCCAAGGATACCGAAGTGCACATCCACCGCGTGGGCCGCACCGGCCGCGCCGGCGAATCGGGCCTGGCGCTGTCGCTGTGCGCGCCGAACGAGAAAAAATGGGTGCGGCTGATCGAGGATTATCAGAAAGCACCGGTCCAATGGCACCGGCTGGACGAACTCGCCGGCGACCAGGACCCGGCCGAGCCGGCGCCGATGGTCACGCTGTGCATCCAGGGTGGCAAAAAAGACAAGCTGCGTCCCGGCGACCTGCTCGGCGCCCTCACCGGCGACGCCGGCCTGAGCAAAGAACAGGTCGGCAAGATCAATGTGTTCGAATTCCAGACCTATGTGGCGCTCGACCGCCACGTGGCGCGGCAGGCGGTGCAGCGCCTCAACGGCGGCAACAAGCTGGGCGCCGATTTTGGCAACATCAAGGGCCGCAGCTTCAAGATGCGCTTTATCGATATGTAAAAGTGAAACAAAGCCACATTCGCGGATGCGTTACTGTCGCGAATCTGGCATTATTGCCGTACATAAACACCGATCGTGTACGGGCCATTTCGATGAACAATGCCGCTGCTTTCCCTGACAACGAGTCACTTAGGCAAGCTTTCCTGCAGGGAGCGGGACTGGCCGGCGATGCCGTTGCCGCGCTGACGCCCGAGATGATGGAACTGCTCGGCAAGCTGCTGGCCAGTTCGCTGCAAGGCACGATCGACCAGCTGGCGCTGCGTTCGCTGGTCCGGAAGGAGGCCGAGGCCGACGTCACGATGGTGGTGGTACGCAACAACAATCCCCTCAAGTTTTTCCCCGATAGCCAAACCGTGCTGACCCAGATGCTGCGCAAGAAGATGCCCGGTTTCATGGAACCGCTGGAAGCGCTGGACGATGCGCGGCGCGACCTGCGCGCCCATCAGCGCGGCGTGGTGGCCGGCACGCGCGCCAGCGTGGACAATCTGCTGCAACGGCTCGATCCGCAGCGCATCGAAGCGTCGCTGCCGGCGGGCGGGCTGATGGATTCGCTGATCGCCTCGCGCCGCCCGGCGGCGGCGTGGGACCGCTACAAACAGCAGTACGCCGGCGCCCGCGGCGATGCCGGCGATCCGTTCAAGGGCGCCAGCTTCCGCAGCGCCTACGAGCAGGCATCGGACGACCATGGCTGACAGGGTGCCGCGCCTGGCCTGGGCCAGCATCAGCGAGACCGGCGCGCGCGCCGCCAATGAGGATGCGCTCGGCCATGCCGAACGGGCCGGCAGCACCTGCTTTGTGCTGGCCGACGGCGCCGGCGGCCACGCGGCCGGCGAAGTGGCCGCACGCCTGGTCACCGATGCGGTGACCGGCGCGTTCGCGCATGGCGCGCCGCTGGCCGATTGCGCCCGCGCCGCCAGTGCGGCGG
>CBFGOU010000046.1:0-14809 GCA_965650445.1 uncultured Oxalobacteraceae bacterium
CCACCGATTCGACCGCCTTCTTCAGGTCTGCATCGATGTGCGGATACTCGAGAATGGCCTTGGGGTGCACGCCGATGTTGTTGTTGATGATGAACTCAAGCCGCGCCAGGCCGACGCCGGCATTTGGCACCGACTGGAAGTCGAACGCCAGCTGCGGATTGCCGACGTTGAGCATGATCTTGGTCGGGATCTTGGGCAGCTCGCCGCGCGAGACTTCCGACACTTCGGTCTCGAGCAGGCCGTCGTAGATCTTGCCCTCGTCGCCTTCGGCGCAGGATACGGTCACGAAGGTGCCGTCCTTGAGCACCTCGGTGGCGTCGCCGCAGCCCACCACCGCCGGCACGCCCAGTTCACGCGCGATGATCGCCGCGTGGCAGGTACGCCCGCCGCGGTTGGTGACGATGGCCGAAGCGCGCTTCATCACCGGTTCCCAGTTCGGGTCGGTCATGTCGGCCACCAGCACGTCGCCCGGCTGCACCCGTTCCATCTCGGACGGATCGTGGATCACGCGCACCGGACCGGCGCCGATCTTCTGGCCGATCGCGCGGCCCGAAGCCAGCACCTCGCCGGTGCCCTTGAGTTTGAAGCGCTGCTGCGCGTCGGTGCTCTTCTGCTGCGACTTGACCGTTTCCGGGCGCGCCTGCAGGATGTACAGCTTGCCGTCGCGGCCATCCTTGCCCCACTCGATGTCCATCGGACGGCCGTAGTGGTTCTCGATGATGACAGCGTACTTGGCCAGCTCGACCACTTCCGCATCCAGCAGCGAATAGCGGTTGCGCATTTCGATCGGCACATCGACGGTCTTGACCGAGCGGCCCGCCTTGGCTTCGCTGGTGAACTCCATCTTGATCAGCTTGGAGCCGATATTGCGGCGGATGACCGGCGACTTGCCCTGTTCGAGCATCGGCTTGTGCACATAGAACTCGTCCGGATTGACCGCGCCCTGCACCACCGTTTCGCCCAGACCGTAGCTGGAGGTGACGAACACCACGTCCTTGAAGCCAGACTCGGTATCGATGGTGAACATCACGCCGGCCGCGCCCAGGTCCGAGCGCACCATGCGCTGCACGCCCGCCGACAGCGCCACCTCGGCGTGGGTAAAGCCTTTGTGCACGCGGTAGGAAATGGCGCGGTCGTTGTACAGCGACGCGAACACGTGCTTCATCGCTTCCAGCACATTGTCGATCCCGACCACGTTCAGGTAGGTCTCCTGCTGGCCCGCGAACGAAGCGTCCGGCAAGTCTTCAGCGGTGGCCGAGGAGCGCACCGCGAACGACATCTCGGTCGACGAATCGGCCACCAGACGATCGTAGAACGCGCGGATGTCCTGTTCCAGGCGCGCCTGGAACGGCGTGTCGATGATCCATTGGCGGATCTCGGCGCCGGCCGCGGCCAGCGAGCGCACATCGTCGATGTTCAAGCCTTCCAGACGGGTGGCGATGCGGTCGGCCAGCGATGGACCGCCGTCGATGCCGTGATTGAGGAAGTCGCGGAAGGCGTCGGCCGTGGTGGCAAAGCCGCCCGGCACGCGCACGCCGGCGCTGGCCAGCTGGCTGATCATTTCTCCGAGCGAGGCGTTCTTGCCGCCGACCGACTCGACGTCGGTCATGCGCAAATCCTCGAACGAAGCAACGTAGACCTTGGTCGCCAAAACCGGCTCCTTCAGTACCGCGCTAGATACGTTAGTCATAATAAACACCCTTACTGATGATAGAAATCGTCACGTGAGGCTGGGCACGGGTTTTCTTGTTATTCTTGGTGAGCTGCAGCACAATCAACACATTGCAGAGCATTCTACAGCCTGCGCAGGGAATTTACAGCGCGAAAAAGATTGGTACATTTGCAGCACGTTTTCACACGGAATATGACTACAGACCCACGCCCAGCCCTTCCCAAATCCTCCCGCACCGTGTTCTTCGTTTCCGACGGTACCGGCATCACCGCCGAAACCTTCGGCCACGCCGTGCTGACCCAGTTCGACCTGCGTTTTCGCCAGGTCCGCCTGCCTTTCATCGACACGGTCGACAAAGCCCACGAGGCGGTCCGCAAGATCAACGAGGCATTCCGGGCGGACGGGCAGCGTCCCATCGTGTTCTCGACCCTGGTCAAGCCTGACCTGTCGGTGGTGATCCAGAAGGCCGGCGGCATGCACATGGACCTGATCCAGACCTTCGTGGCGCCGCTCGAGCAGGAGCTGGGCGTGAAGTCCACCCACACGATCGGGCGCTCGCACAACATCGTCGACAGCGAGGAATACAAGAACCGCATCGAGGCGATCAACTTCTCGCTCGCCCACGACGACGGCCAGTCGCACAAGAACCTGGCCGCGGCCGATGTGATCCTGGTCGGCGTGTCGCGCTCCGGCAAGACCCCGACCAGCCTGTACCTGGCCATGCAGTACGGGATCAAGGCGGCCAACTATCCGCTGATCCCGGACGATTTCGAGCGCGGCAAACTGCCCTCCTCGCTGCCGCCGTTCAGGGACAAGATTTTCGGCCTGAGCATCTCGCCCGAGCGCCTGTCGGAAATCCGCCATGAGCGCCGCGCCGGCAGCAAATACGCCTCGATCGAGAACTGCCGCTACGAGGTCAATGAAGCCGAACTGATGATGAAGCGCGAAGGCATCCGCTGGCTTTCCTCGACCACCAAATCGATTGAAGAGATCGCTACCACCATTCTGCAGGAGATCAAGCCGGACCGGCGCGAGTACTAGCGCCCTGTCGAAGCTGGACCGACCCGGTCCAGCTTCGATGTTGTTGTTCAGCCACGGCATGGCAGATGCTGATCCGGCGCCGCCTTATGTTCGCGCGCGCACGGTAAATACCGCAGGTTCCCCGTACAGTTCGGCCACCGGCGCCGTTCGGCGCCTCCACGGGGACGCGTATGAGTTCATCCTATCCGGGCTTCATTTTTGCCACGGGCATCGAAAACAGCATCCCGACCATCAACGGCGGCAAGCTGCGCATGGACGAGATGGAGAAATGCGGCCATTACCGCCACTGGCGCAAGGACTTCGACCTGATCCAGGAGCTGGGCATCCGTTTTCTGCGCTATGGCCCGCCGCTGCACACCACGCTGCTGGGGGCGCGCCGCTACGACTGGTCCTTCGCCGACGACACCCTCGCCGATCTGCGCCGGCGCAACTTGGTCGCCATCGTCGACCTGTGCCATTTCGGCTTGCCGGACTTCCTGGGAGACTTCCAGAATCCGGATTTCCCGGCCATTTTTGCCGATTACGCGCGCGCCTTCGCCCAGCGTTATCCGTGGATCCAGCTCTACACGCCGGTCAACGAAATGTCGATCTGCGCCCTGTTCTCCGCCCTGTACGGCTGGTGGAACGAGCAGTTGCGCAGCGACGCCGCCTTCGTCACCGCGCTCAAGCACCTGGTCAAGGCCAACCTGCTGGCCATGCGCGCCATCCTCGAGGTGCGGGCCGACGCGCTCTTCATCCAGAGCGAGTCGAGCGAATACTTCCACGCCGCCTCCCCCAGGGCGATCGCGCCGGCCGAAACCATGAACGCGCGCCGCTTCCTCTCGCTCGACCTGAACTATGGCCGGCGCGTCGATTCCACCATGTACGAATATCTGCTGGATAACGGCATGACGCGCGACGAATACCACTTCTTCCTTAACAATAACCTCAAACACCACTGCATCATGGGCAACGACTACTACCAGACCAACGAGCACCGCGTCACGGCCGATGGCGCCACCAGCGCGGCCGGCGAAATTTTCGGCTACGCCGTCATCACCCACCAGTACTACAACCGCTATCGCCTGCCCGTCATGCACACCGAAACCAATCTGTGCGAGGGGCCGAACGGCGACGAAGCGGTCAAATGGCTGCGCAAGGAATGGGCCAACGTCCTGCGCGTGCGTAACAACGGCGTGCCCATCGTCGGCTTCACATGGTATTCCCTCACCGATCAGGTCGACTGGGACACCGGCCTGCGCGAAAACAATGGCCGCGTCAACGCGCTCGGACTGGCGGACCTGGACCGCAAATTGCGCCCGGTCGGCCGGGCCTATCGCGAGCTGATCCGCGACTGGACCGAAGTGCTGCCCACCCAGAGCGTGTGTCTGCAGGTGCCGGTGGCGCTGAGCCAGGATTATCCGGAGCTCGAACCCAAGCGCACGGGGCCGGCGGCCACCACCAGCGCGCCGGACAATGCGGAGTGAGGCCATCATGCGCTTTGACGACAAGGTAGTCATCGTTACCGGCGCGGCCAGCGGCATTGGCCTGGCGTGCGCGCTGCGCTTCGCCGCCGAGGGCGCGGTGGTGGTGCTGGCCGACCGCGATGCCGCGGCGCTGCCCAAGGCCGCCCATCAGGTGCGCCGGCAAGCCTCGCGCGAGGTGATCGCATGTGTTTGCGACGTCGGCGTTGAAACGCAGGTCGAAGCCACTGTCGCCGACGTGCTCGCACGTTTCGGCCGGCTCGACGTGGTCGTCAACAACGCCGGCCTCATGCTGTTCAAGCCGATCGAGGAACTCACCGGGGACGACTGGTCGCGCGTGCTGCAGGTCGACCTGATCGGCGCCTTCTTCTTCATCAAGCAGGCGTTCCTGCATATGAAAGGCGGCGGCGCCATCGTCAACCTGTCCAGCGTCCATGCACGGGAAACCGAGGCGCAGGTGGCGCCCTATGCGGCGGCCAAGGCGGCGCTGCTGTCGCTGACGCGCTCGGCGGCGATCGAAGGAAAACCCAAGGGCATCCGCGTGACCGCCATCCTGCCGGGAGCGGTCGACACGCCCATGTTATGGGATAACCCGAACGTCAAGGCGGGGCGGGAAAAGATCGACAAGGACGACGTCGGCCAACCCGAAGACATCGCCGCCGCCGTGGCTTTCCTGGCGTCAAGCGATGCCGCCTTCGTGCAAGGGGCGGAGTTGCTGGTCGATGGCGGACGGCTCAGCCGGCTGTGAACCGTCGGTCGCTTAAAAAAACTGCTGCCAGTCTTCCAGCCAGCCGGGGAAAGCTTCCGCCTCCATCGGCTTGGCGATGTGGTAGCCCTGCGCGTAGGTGCAACCGAGCCGCTGCAGGAAATCCCAGTCCTGGCGCGTCTCGACGCCCACCGCCACCGACTGGCGTTCGAGGCTTCTGGCCAGTCCCAGGCAGGTGCTGAGCACCACCGACAAGGCGCGCTTCTTGGAGGCTCCGTCAACGAAGCTGCGGTCGATCTTCAGTTCCGAGAACGGCACCCGCGCCAGCAGCTGCAGGTTCGAGCGTCCGGTGCCGTAGTCGTCGATCGCCAGGCCATAGCCCATCATGCGCAGCCGTACCAGCCGTTCGATGAAGCTAGGATCGTTGACCAGCACCGACGATTCCGGCATCTCGAAGGTAATGTAGTCGGGCATGACCTGATGGCGCCCCACGCAGGCGGTGATCTGCTGGATGAACTGCGGATGCGCCAGCGTCACCGGCGACAGATTGATGGAAATCGAAATCGGCAGGCCGCGGTCATGCAAGTAGCGGCAGCGCTCGACCGATTTTTCGATCATGCTCCAGTCGAGGAAATCGACCCGGTTGTTCTGCTCCAGCGCCTCGATGAAGGCGCTCGGGCCGAGCACGCCGAACTCGGGGTGGCGCCAGCGGGCAAACGCTTCCAGACCTTTCACCTGGCCGGTTTCAAGCTCGATCTTCGGCTGGAAGAACGGCTCGAACTGGCGCGCCTGCAGACCGATGCCGATCTGGGCGAAGCTGAAGGCCGGCCCTTTCGGCGGGCTCGGCTCCGCCGCCGGCGGCGCGTAATTGTTCAGCAGCGATTCCAGCTTGGCCACGCTCACCGGCTTGGTGATCGCACCCAGCAGCTCGACCCCGTAGGCCTGCGCCATGGTCTCGATCGAGAACATCAGGCTGCCGCTCTGCGCCCCGGTGACGATCAGGCGCGCGCGGGTCTTGAGGGCCGCCAGGCTGCGAATCAGCTCGAGACCGTCCATGCCCGGCAAGGCCAGGTCGATCACGGCGATGTCGATGGTGGGAGTGAAGGAATTCTGAAAACAGCGCAGCGCCGTGTGGCCGTCGGGCGCCTGGGTGATGTGCACCGCGCCGAGGTGGCCCAGCATGACCGCCGTCGCCAGCCGCTCCGCGGTGTCGGTCTCGGCGACCAGAAAGTGCAAATGCGCGATATCCATTGAATCTCCAGCTAATCTTAAGGTCAAAGATTACCCGCAGATCGCAAACTCGTCTATGGGGACCTTGAAAAACCTACTGCGCGGCGCAATTCTCGCCCTGCGATGCTCACCGTACCTTCGTACGGCTGCGCTTCTCGAGCGAAACTTGCGCCGCCCGCTACGGTTTTTCCAGCCCCCCTTATGCCTGAATCTGCCGCAGCTGTTCAAAAAAGCACACGGCGGCGCAGGCAGCCACATTCAAGGACTCGATCTGACCCGCATGGGGAATGACGACTTGATGTGTTGCCAATTCCATCAGATCGTCGGCCACGCCCTGCCCTTCGTGTCCAAGCAGCCAGGCGACCGGCTGGCGCAGGTCGACATCGTACAGCCGCCGGGTCGCGTAACCGCTGGTGGCCAGCACCGCCACCGTGGATGCGCGGATCAATGCGGCCAGATCGACGTTTTCGTAAATCTCGACCACGAAATGGGCGCCCATGGCAGCGCGCAGCACTTTGGGCGACCAGCAGAACGCCGTGCCGCTGCTGCAGTAGACCTGGGTGATGCCGGCCGCCGCGGCACTGCGCAGGATCGAACCGACGTTGCCGGGGTCCTGCAGGTTATCCAGCAGGACCGCCGATACCGTCAGCGTGGCGGGCAGCGGCAGCGCCGGCGTATCGATCAGGAACATCAAGCCCACGCCATGCTCGACCTGGCTGATGGCGTTGTACAGCGCATCGGGCATGGCGGTGCAATGGGCATGCGCGTTCTCGCACCGCATGACGATGTCGGCCACCTCTGGATTGGCCAGCGCGCTCTCGGCCACGATGCAGTGGCGCGGCGCGGCGCGCAGCTGCAGGTACGACTGGCACAGGTGCACGCCGTCGAGCAGTGTCTGGCCGGCCTTTTTGCGCGCCTGCGAACTGGTGGCCAGGTGCTTGAGTTCCTTGTAGAGCGGATTGTCGCGCGAGCTGATGGTCTTCATGCGTCCTCGAATGCAAGCATGTCGCCGAACTCGAGCTGCACGCCATCGAGTCCAAGCGCGGCGCGCACCGGCGCGAACGAGCGGCGGTGCACCGGGCAGGCGCCGTGCTCGCGCAGGCGTTCCAGGTGCATGGCGGTGCCATAGCCCTTGTGCTGGTCGAACCCGTACTGCGGATACTGCGCGTGCAGCGCCACCAGCTGCGCATCGCGCGCCGTCTTGGCCAGGATCGAGGCGGCCGAAATCGCATGCACCTTGTCGTCGCCTTCGACAATCGGATGGCAGCGGATACTCATCGACGGACTGCGGTTGCCGTCGATCAGGGCAATGGTCGGCATGGTGTGCAGTGCTTCGACCGCGCGCCGCATCGCCAGCATGGTGGCCTGCAGAATATTGAGGCTGTCGATTTCCTCGTGCGAGCATTCGGCCACGGCCCAGGCCAGCGCGTGCAGCTTGATCAGCGGGGCCAGTTCCTCGCGCCGCTCGGCGGTGAGCTTCTTGGAGTCGCGCAGGCCGTCGATGGGGCGGTCCGGATGCAGGATCACGGCGGCGGCCACCACCGGGCCGGCCAGCGGTCCGCGTCCGGCTTCGTCGACGCCGCAGACGATATCGTCGGCCGTGAACGGCAGCGCGTTCTTCTTCAGCCCCGGATAGAAATTGACCTTCTTTTTTCTCATGATGTCTTTGACGAAGCAATGACGCGCAGTACGGCGGCCGCACTTTCTTCGGCGCTGTTGCGCAGCAGGCTGCGGTGCATGTCGGTGAAACGCTGCGCCAGCCGTGCGCGGCCCGCGCCGTCGGACAGCTGCTGCCACATGGCCTCGGCCAGCTTGGCCGGGGTACAGTCGTGCTGGATCAGCTCCGGCACCACGAACTCGCGCGCCAGGATGTTGGGCAGTCCGATCCAGGGCAGATAGCCCATGTGGCGCATGATCTGGTACGAGGCCCACAGTACCTTGTAGGCGATCACCATCGGCTTTTTATGCAAGGCCACTTCCAGCGTGGCCGTGCCGGAGGCGGCAAGCACGGCGTCGGCCGCGGCGATGGCGGTATGCGAGTTGCCGTCGGTGATCTGGACGCGTACGCCGGACAGGCCGGCCTGCTTGACCACCTGTTCGAAATACGCGCGCTGGCGGCTGCCCGCCATCGGCACCACGAAGTGCAGGTCCGGGTCGCGTGCGGCCAGCAGCTTGACCGCGCCGATGAAGGGCTCGGCCAGGTACTTGAGTTCGCCCATGCGGCTGCCCGGCATCACCGTCACCACGCGCACGTCGCCTTCGATACCAAGCGTGCGGCGCGCGCCCGCGGTATCGATCTCCATCGGGATCACTTCGGCCAGCGGATGGCCGATATAGGTGACCGGCACGCCGGCCTTGCGGTAGATCTCTTCCTCGAACGGGAAGATCACCAGCATGTGCGAGACCGCCTTGACGATCTTCTTGATGCGCCAGCCGCGCCAGGCCCAGATCTGCGGGCTGATGAAATGCACGGTCGGGATGCCGGCTTCGCGCAGCTGCTGTTCCAGGCCGAGATTAAAGCCGGGATAGTCGGCGCCGATGAATACCGCCGGCTTCTCGGCGATCAGGCGGTCGCGCAGCTGTTCCTGGATGCCTTTGATTTCGCGGTAGCGCGGGATGATTTCGAACAGGCCGCGTACGGTGAGCCTGTCGATCTCGACGTCGGACACGAAGCCCTGCGCGATCATGCGTTCGCCGCCGATGCCGTGAAAGCGCGCCTGCGGCAGCTGGGCGCGCACGCCTTCCATCAGGCGCGCGGCCAGCAGGTCGCCGGACACCTCGCCGGCGACCATCGCGATCGACGCGTCAGCGGACGATGCCACGGGTCGCACCGTCCAGGAAAGCGAGCCAGGCGGCATACTGCTCGCCCGCCTCGGTGGCGGCGCCTTGCGCGCTGGTCAGCTCGGCCTTGGCTTCTTCGAGCGTCAGGCCGTTGCGGTACACCAGCTTGTAGGCATTGCGGATGGCGTCGATCTGCGGGCGGGTGAAGCCGCGCCGTTTCAAGCCTTCGATGTTGACGCCGCGTGCGCCGGCCGGGTTGCCCGAGACGAGCACGAACGGCGGCACGTCCTGGGTCAGGCTGGTGTACATGCCGACGAAGGCATGCGCGCCGATCTTGCAGAACTGGTGAACGCCGGCGTAACCCGACAGGATCGCCCAGTCGCCCACTTCCACGTGCCCGGCCAGCTGGGCGTTGTTGGAGAAGATGGTGTTGCTGCCGACCTGGCAGTCGTGCGCCAGGTGCACATAGGCCGAGATCCAGTTGTCGTTGCCCAGGCGCGTGACGCCCTTGTCCTGCACGGTGCCGGTGTTGAAGGTGACGAACTCGCGGATGGTGTTGCGGTCGCCGATCTCCAGCCGGGTCGGCTCGCCCGACCACTTCTTGTCCTGCGGCGCCGCGCCGATGGACGAGAACTGGAAGAACTTGTTGTCGCGTCCAATCGTGGTGTGGCCTTCGATGACCACGTGCGGGCCGACTTCGGTGCCGTCGCCGATGCGCACGTGCGGGCCGACCATCGAATAGGCGCCGATGCTGACGCCCTCGCCCAGTTCGGCCTTGGGATCGACAATCGCGGTGGGGTGGATCGTCGCCATTACTGCCCCGCTGGCTGGCTCGCGTCGACGGCGCTGCGGATGGTGCACATCAGTTCTGCTTCGACCGCGACCGCGCCGTCCACCGAACCGACCGCCTTGTATTTCCAGATGCCGCGCGAGACGCGCAGGATCTCGACATCCATCTTGAGCTGGTCGCCGGGGCCGACCGGACGCTTGAAGCGCGCGTTGTCGATACCGACGAAGTACACCACCGAATTTTCGTCCGGCTGCACGCCCATGGTCAGGAACGACAGGATGGCGGCGGTCTGGGCCATCGCTTCGATCATCAGCACACCGGGCATCACCGGCTTGTGCGGGAAGTGGCCGTTGAAAAATTCCTCGTTGGCGGTGACGTTCTTGATCGCCGTGATGCTCTTGTTGGCTTCCCAGGTCAGCACGCGGTCGACCAGCAGCAGCGGATAGCGGTGCGGCAGCAGTTTTTTGATCGCGCAGATATCCAGGGTTTTGTTTTCGGTATTCGTCATTTTTGTTCGGTCAGTGTTTTAATGGTTTTTTCCAAGGCCCGGATTTTATCGCGCATCGTGTCCAGATTGCGAACGATGGCGGCAGTTTTTTCCCAGTCGGCGTTTTTGGCCAGCGGGTAGAAACCGGTGTACTGCCCGGCTTCGGCGATCGAGCGGCTCACCATGCTGCCCGAGGAAATGTGCACGTGGTCGGCAATGGTCAGGTGGCCGAGCACCATGGCGGCGCCGCCGAAGGTGCAGTATTTGCCGATTTTGGCGCTGCCGGCCACGCCCACGCAGCCGGCCATGGCGGTATGCGCGCCGATGTGGCAGTTGTGGCCGATCTGGATCTGGTTGTCGAGCTTGACGCCGTCTTCGATGATGGTGTCGGCCAGCGCGCCGCGGTCGATGGTGGTGTTGGCGCCGATGTCGACATCGTCGCCGATGACCACACGCCCGGTCTGCGGAATCTTGATGTACACCCCGCCTTCGTTGGCGAAGCCGAAGCCGTCGGTGCCGATCACCGCGCCCGAATGCAGGATGCCGCGCGCGCCGATCACGCACTCGGCGTGAAAGGTCACGTTGGGAAACAGGCGCGTGCCCGCGCCGATGCGCGCATTGCGGCCGACGAAACTGCCGGCGCCGATGATGGCGCCCGCCTCGATCACGGCGCCGGTTTCGATGGTCGCGTGCGGCCCCACATGGGCGCTCGGATCGACCTGCGCCCCTGCGGCCACGCTGGCGCCGGGATCGATGCCCGCGGCCGGCGGCACGTCGGTCAGCGAAACGAAATACTGGGCCGCACGGGCGAAATACGCGTACGGGTTCTTGGTCACGATGCGCGCGCCCCGGTAGGCCGCGGCCACCGCCTCGTCGTCGTTGGGCGAGAGGATCAGCGCCGCCGCGCCGGTTTGCGCCGCCTGGGCGCGCAGCTTGCTGTTACTGAGGAAGCTGATGTGCGATACGCCGGCGTCCGCCAATGGTGCGATGCCCGAGACTTCAATATCCGGGTCGCCCACCAGTTGTCCGCCCAGGCGTTCGACCAATTCCGCTAGTCGGATGCCCATCTTGATCTTTTCGTGTGGAGTGTTGAATGGTCGGCGGCGGCGCGCGCGGCGCCGCCGGGCAGCTTATTTGTCGAGCTGCTTGAGGATCTTGTCGGTGATGTCGATGCGCGGACTCGACCAGGCCGATTCCTGCAGCACGATGTCGAGCTTTTCCTGCTCGGCGATCTGTTCGATCAGCTTGTACGCCTTTTGCGCGATGTTGGCGCGCTCTTCGCTCTTGCGCTGCAGGAGGTCTTCGCGGAACTCGCGCTGGGTGCGCTGCAGGTCCTTGTCCAGATCGTACAGCTCGCGCGTGCGCTTGGTGCGCTCGGCTTCGGGCAGGTTGGGCGCGTCGTTATCGAGCTTGTCGGACACGCTCTTGAACTTGGCGATCATGTCCTGGATGGCCTTCTGGCGCTTGGAGAATTCGGCTTCGATCTTGGCGTCGGCCTGCTTGGCGAGCTTGGACTCGGTCATCAGGCGCTCGGTAAAGACATAGCCTATCCTGCTCGGCGCCTGTTGCGCCTGGGCCGCCAGCGCGCAGGCGCACAGGGCAGCGAACAGGGCGAGCCGCCGTGGCAGCGTGGCAGTCATCGTGTTCAACATAATTCTCCGCAATCCAAATATGATCAGAATCCGGTCCCCATCTGGAACTGGAAGCGCTCAAGACGGTCACCCGGCTTGGCGTTCAAAGGCTTAGCATAACTCAACTTGAGCGGGCCCACAGGGGAAATCCACGACAGGCCCAGACCGGTGGAAGCGCGCAGCTGGTTGGCGCGAATCGGCTCGCCTTCCTGGTAAATCTGGCCGGCATCGACGAAGCCGAACCAGCGCAAGCTGCGGTCCTGGCCACTGCCGGGGAACGGCAGCTGCAGTTCGGCGCTGCCGATCACGCGGGTCGCGCCGCCCTGGGCGTCGCCGTAGGTCGGTTCGACCACGCCCAGCGACGAGGACAGGTAGCCGCGCACCGAACCGATACCGCCGGCGTAGAAGTTCTTGAAGACCGGATACGGCTTGCCGCCCAGGCCATGGCCGTAATCGAGCTCGCCCTTGAGCGCCAGCGTGATCGATTTGTACAGCGGCTTGAACCACTGCTGCTCGTACACGGCGCGGTAGTATTTCGAGTCGCCGGCGACGTCCAGTTCCAGATTGGCGCGCTGGAAGCGGCCGACGGTCGGGGTGACGGCGCTGTCGCGGCTGTCGCGCGCCCACGCGGCCGTCAGCGGCAGCGCGTTGGTGGTGGCACTGCCGATGCCGTTCTCGATGTGGCCAAACTGTTGCACGTACTGGATGAAGCGCGGCGGGCTGGTGCTGTCGGTTTCGATGGTGGTGCGTTCCAGCCCAACGCCGAAGAACACCGTGTCGTTCTCGGAGAACGGCACGCCGTACGACAGGCGCGCGCCGTTCTGCTTGACCTTGTAGCTGCCGATGTTGAGCGCGGGCGGGTTGGACGAACGGGTGTAGATTTCGAACGACTGGCTGATGCCGTCGTCGGTGAAGTACGGATTGGTCTGCGAGAACGCCACCGTGCGGCTGTAGCGGCTGGTGTTCAGTTCAATCCCGAGCGTATTGCCGCTGCCGGCGAAGTTGGCCTGCTGGATCGACGCGGTGAAGGTGAATTTCTCCGCCTGCGAGAACGCGCCGCCGATCATGAAGTTACCGGTCGGCTTTTCGACCACGGCCAGGTTGACGTCGACCTGGTCGGAGGTGCCCTGCGCTTCCGGCGTGTCGATCGTCACCTCCTTGAAGTAGCCGAGGCGGTCGACGCGGTCGCGCGAGAGCTTGATCTTGTTACCGTCGTACCAGGAGCCTTCGAACTGGCGGAATTCGCGGCGGATGACTTCATCGCGGGTGATGGTGTTGCCCGAGATGGTCATGTGGCGCACGTAGGCGCGCTTGCCCGGATCGATGAAGAAGGTGAAGGCCACCTTGCGGTTGGCGCGGTCGATCTCCGGGTTGGCGTTGACGTTGGCGAACGCGTAGCCGAAGGTGCCCATGCGGTCCGAAATGAGCTTGTTGGTATTGGTGAGCAGCTCGCCCGAGTAGGTCTGGCCCGGCTTGAGCAGCACCAGCTTTTTCAGCTCTTCCTCGCGGCCGAACATTTCGCCATCGAGCTTGATGTCCGAGACGGTGTACTTCTCGCCTTCGGTGATGTTGATGGTGAGGTAGATGTCCTTCTTGTCCGGGGTGATCGCCACCTGGGTCGATTCGACGTTCGCTTCCAGATAGCCGCGGTTCAGGTAGAACGACTTGATCGCCTCGATGTCGCCGGTCAGCTTGGTCTTGGAATACTGGTCGGCCTTGGTGTACCAGCTGAACCAGCCGCTGGTACCGAGCTGCATGGCTTCGCGCAGTTCCTTGTCGCTGAAGGTCTTGTTGCCGACGATGTTGATCTGCTTGATGCGCGCCATCTCGCCTTCGTCGACGTTGAACATGACGGTGACGCGGTTACGCTCGATCGGCGTGACGGTGGTGGTGATCTTGACGCCATACAGCCCGCGCGACAGGTACTGGCGCTTGAGTTCCTGTTCGGCGCGGTCGACCGATGCCTTGTCGAAGATCTTCGCTTCGCCCACGCCGATGTCGCCCAGCGCCTTGATCAGCATGTCTTTCTCGAATTCCTTGGTGCCGGTGAAGTCCACCGTGGCGATGGCCGGACGTTCCTCGACCAGTACCACCAGCACGCCGTTTTCCTCTTCCAGACGCACATCCTTGAAAAAGCCGGTCGCGTACAGGGCCTTGATGGCGGCGATACTCTTTTCGTCGTCGAAGGTTTCGCCGACCCGCACCGGCAGGTAGCTGAATACCGTGCCCGCCTCGGTGCGCTGGATGCCTTCGACGCGAATGTCCTTGACCACGAACGGCGACACGGCCAGCGCAGGCGCGGCGCACAGCGCCAGGACAGCTGCGCCGATCAGGCTGCGGCGAAAGGAAGGCAAGGCAAAACGATCAGAATGTAATTTCATTGGCTAAATCATTGGGTCAATCTTGGGACGGGCCGCGCGCAACGCGCACCAACATCACCTCGTCCGGGAATGCGCAGGCCTGTCATGACAGCAGCCGTGCGACGTCGTTGAAGACCGCGAGGGCCATCAGCATGAGCAAAATTCCCACGCCGGCGCGTTGTGCATACTCGCCAACGCGTGCGGGCAAGGGGCGCCCGGTCAAAACTTCCAGCGAATAATACAGCAAAAGACCACCGTCCAGAACCGGAATTGGTAACAGATTCATCACGCCCAGACTGATGCTCACGAGGGCGATGAAGCGCACGAATTCGACCGCGCCGGCACGTGCGGTCTGGCCGGCGTAGTCGGCGATGGTGATCGGGCCGGTGACATTCTTGAGCGAGACTTCGCCGGTGAGCATCTTGCCGATCATTTTCAGCTGCATCACCGACCAGTAATGGGTCGACTGCGCAGCCTTGGCCAGGGCGCCGACGGGGCCGTATGCGGGCGTAACCATTTCGGGTGGACCGCCCAGCTCCGCGCCGATGCGCGGCAGCTTGACCTGCGGGTCGATGCGCGGCGTGATTGTCAGCGCCAGCCGGTCGGCGCCGCGCTGCACCGTCATGGGCAGCGCGCGGCCGTTCGATG
>CBFGOU010000047.1:0-14653 GCA_965650445.1 uncultured Oxalobacteraceae bacterium
CTTGGCTACGAACCAAGGGGTCGTGGGTTCAATTCCTGCCAGCCGCACCAAAATTGGTATTTGCAGTAAGCAAGAGGGTCCGAAAAGAAATTTTCGGGCCCTTTTTGTTTTTCCCTCCCGCGCCGAAACCTTGATCTTTTTCCGACACAAATTTGTGCGGGCGCAGTGCCGACTGGCCCAGTCTTCACGAACTGAACTGTAAAATTTTTCTCGTCTTTATGTAGGCCTGATCCTACGTATTTGTGGATGAGATGCCAATCTTTGCAAATAAACAAATGTCACATCAACACTCCCCTATGAAGCGGCGTGAAAATCGATTCCCCAATGAAATCAATTGCTTAATGGAATTAAGAGACAAAAAGGTGTAACAGTCATGTGCCGACCCGGATTTTGAACGCTCGTTTGCTAGCATTGAAGCTCCCCGATTCTCGATAACCAGGCTGCTCGAGGGCAGCTGATTTTTCTAACGAGGTAACAAATGAAAATTGCAAAATCCATGATGGCGGCGGCGGTCTTTGCCGCAGCTTCCTTCGGCGCGTCGGCATATGCTGCCGACATCTCGCAAGCGCCCGAGGCGATGGCGGTGCTCGACAACACCGCATTTTTCGGCGACACGTTCGCGGCGAGCAACAACGGCAACACCTTCGCCGATCAGTTCACGTTCTCGGTCTCGAGCCAGCCCGCCACTTTGAACGCGATCGTGGCATCGATCAGCGGTTCGGCCGCCACCGGCCTGGACATCAGCAACCTGGGCCTGTACACCTCGGGTGGCACCCTGGTCACGTCCGGCACGCTGGGCAGCAGCGGCGCGATGGACATCTGGACGCTGAACGGCGGCACGCTGGCAGTGGGCAACTACTACCTGCAAGTGAGCGGCAGCATGGTGTCCAACACCGGCGGCAGCTTCGGCGGTTCGGTCATGCTGCAACCGGTGCCTGAGCCGGAAACCTACGGCATGATGCTGGCCGGCCTGGGCGTGGTGGGCTTGCTGGCCCGTCGCCGCAAGGCTTAAGGCGCCGCAGTCAACAGGCAGCTCCCCCGGGCTGCCTGCCGAAAAAAAAACGGAAGCGCTGGCTTCCGTTTTTTTTGCCCCTCGGCTCCGCGAGGGTGACGATCAATCCGCCGGCTCAAGTGCGCACTTTCTTGATGATGCTGCGGTTGCTCAGGATCTCTTCGATCTGCTCGAAGCGCACCGGCTTGACCATGTGGTGGTCGAAGCCCGCCTCGAAGGCGAGCTGGCGGTCTTTCTCCTGGCCCCAGCCGGTGACGGCGATCAGCATCGTCAGCTGGCCGCACGACAAGCGCCGGATACCGCGCGCCAGGTCGTAGCCCGACATCTGCGGCAGGCCGATATCGAGGAAGGCGTAATCCGGGCAGAAACGCGCCGCCGCCGTCAATGCATCCGGTCCGTTATGGGTGATCACCACGCTGTGGCCCATGGCCGAAAGCAGCGCGCCGATGCTGTTGACGAAGTCGACATTGTCGTCGGCCAGCAGGATGCGGTAGGTCTCGGCCGTCATGAAGGCCGCCGGCATGGTCTTGGTCGGCATTTCCGGTTCGACCACGATCGGCAGGCGCACCACGAATTCGCTGCCGCGGCCGATGCCGCCGCTGTGCGCTTCGATGGTCCCGCCATGCAACTCGACCAGCTTGCGCGCCAGCGACAGGCCGACTCCCAGGCCGGCATTGGTGCGCTCCAGGGTCGAATCGACCTGCACGAACATCTCGAACACGTGGTTGAGCATGTCCGGTGCGATGCCGATGCCATTGTCGGTCACCTGGATGATCAGGTCGTGGTCCTCGACCCGGGCGGCCAGGCTGACCCGGCCGCCGCGGTTGGTGTACTTGGCCGCGTTGTTGAGCAGGTTGGACAGGATCTGCGCCAGGCGCGTGGCGTCGCCATGCAGAAATACCGGACGGTCGGGCAACTCGATCGCCAGTTCATGCCCATGCAGCTCGATATACGAGCGCACCACTTCGAGCGCATCGTTGACCACCGCCTTGAGCTCGACCCGCCCCATCTTGATGGCAAACTTGCCGGTGTTAATGCGCGACACGTCGAGCAGGTCGTCCACCAGCCGCACCATCTGGCGCAGCTGGCGTTCCATGATGTCGGTGGCGCGCTGGGTGGCCTGGGCGTCGCCGCTGCGGATGCGCAGGATGTCCAGGCCGGTGCGGATCGGCGCCAGCGGATTGCGCAGTTCATGGGCCAGGGTGGCCAGGAACTCGTCCTTGCGGCGGTCCGCCACCAGCAGCGCTTCCTCGGCGCGGTGGCGCACCTGCATTTCGTGCTCGAGCGTGAGGTTGGCTTCCTGCAGCGCGTGCGAGCGCCGGCCGATCTCGGCCAGCATGTCGTTGAAGGCCGCCACCAGCACACCGATCTCGCCGCGGCTGTTGCCCGGCACCCGCAGGTTGAAGTCGCGCCGCTGCATCACTTCGCGCGCCACGTTGGTCACCGCCTGCAGCGGCGTGGTAATGCTCTTCTGCAAGCGCGATGCCACCAGCGCGGCGATCGCCAGCGCCGCCAGCAGCACCACGCCGAGGATGGCCGCGTAATTGGACAGGCGTTCCAACAGGCCGTAATGGGCGCTCAGATACACCGTGCCGAGCACCTCGCCATTGTCGACAATGTCCTTGAAGACCACCAGGGTGCGCCCTTCGATGCGGTAGCCGGCTTTTTCGGGGCGGGCCGGCCACACCGGCGTGCTGGCCGCGTGCGCGTAGGAGGCGAAGCGGCTGCCGTTGGGCGCGTAGATGGCGCCGGCCAGGATCTGCGGACGCACCCGCAGCACTGCCAGGTTCTGCTGGGCGGCCTTGGCGTCGTTGAATGCCAGCGCGGGCGCGGTCACGGCGGCGATGATCTCGGCCTGCGTGCTGAGGTCGTCGACCCAGTATTGACGGAAGGTACGGATGTCGTACAGCAGCATCGCGACCGATGCGGCCAGCAGGGCCACCAGCGTGGTCGATACCGCCATGGAGATCAGTTTGGTGCGCACGGAGCCGGCATCATGGTTCATCACGCTGCTCCTTTCATCACGGTGTCCCCTTTAACACATGATTGGCCACCGTCAACAGGCGCGAACTGAGCTTGACGCTGTTCCTGTCGGCCGCGTCGAGCGAGACGTCGAAGCGCACCCGTTCTTCGACAATCTTGAAGTTGATCACGCTGCCGGCCGGCAACCCGTTGTCGGTTTCGGTCACCACCAGCATCGGTGTGGCAGTGGCGGCCTTGAGCACGGCGCGCACCCGCGCGCTGTCGCTGCCGCCGATGAACAGCAGATGCACACCGCCCGGCGCTTCACCGTCCTTGAAGGTCTTGACCTGCACCGCGCGCCCGAGCACAGTGCGCCCGGTCACGATGCGCGCCAGCTCGGCCGCCAGCTCGTCGGCGCCGACCACGCCGATCACCAGCGGCGCGCCGGCGTCGGCAAAGCTGGCGGGGGGAAACTCGGTATAGCCAAGGAATTTATACAGGAAAGCCGCCTTGACGCTGCGTTCCAGCGCCGCGCTGGCGCCGTTGGCGTGGGCCTGGGCGGCGCAATTGAGCGAGCCCAGCGCGCATGCGCAGGCCAGCAAACCGCCGAGCAGGCGGCGTCGCGCCGCGCCGGGGGCGGCTATAGGCATCAGGCGCCCCAGGAAAAGTGAGGCGGCCGGACGCGCCCTGTGGCGGGCCGCAGGCCACTGGCCAAGCCTGGGGCGGTCGGTATCTGGACTGATAATCTGGGCATGATTGCTATCGTAGAACATTTTCTCTCGTGCACAAAGCAGCACACGGCCACAGGCGCGACAAATCGTGGTTTATTCTCGACTTCTACGAACTGTACATCCTTCCCGCTACCAACAGTAAGTAGTGTTTGTTGCTGGCGTGGCGGGCGGCATACAGCCGGCCGGCCTTCTAGGTGCCGAATTCGGCCGCCGCCTTGGCTGCCCACAGCGCTTCCTGACAGCTCCGGTAGGGTTCATCGTAACTGTCGATGCTGCCGTCGTCGGCCACGAAGCTGGTCCACCAGCCATCGCCGGCGGCGCGGATGGCGATATCGCCCGGCCCGCAATTGCCCTCGAGCGGCTCATGCGCTTCGAGCAGCACGATCCTCACTTGCCGGTGTATCTGTACCGTAGCCATACGCTCCCCCCTGCCGGCCCGATTATTCGGACAGGCCATAACGGACATCATAAAGAAAAATTGGCCACAGCCACCGTCCCGCTGCATACTGCGGCTGTCTCCTCTATTCTCCTCCAAGAATAGCTTCAGCCCGCTCACAGTCAGCGGGCTTTTTTTTGCCCGCGCCGGGTATGGGCCAGGGCACGCCTGATGGCTAACACCGTGCGCGCGCGGAAAACGTAGTCAAAACGCCATCACTGCATCATTTGGTGTACGATTCGTCCATCTTTTGCTCTCCCAGCACACGCGCACGCTGTGCCTTCACGATCCGATGATACAGGCATCTCATGGCCGAGCCCGCTAGCTTCTCCGGCGCGCGCGCCGACTACGATTTCACTGCCACCGACCTGGGCGATCCGCAGCACTGGCCCCTGGCGTTGCGGCTGTCGGTGGATATCGTGCTGGCCGCCCCGCTGCCGATGCTGCTCGACTGGGGCGACGCCCACGTGACCGTCTTCAATGCCGCCTATGCGGCGCTGGCCGGCAGCCGTTTCGTGCGCGCGCCCGGCGCCCGGGTGCCCTCGATCCTGCCGGCGCCGATGGCCGCCGCCGCCGACGCGTTCGCGCGCGCGCGCGCCGGCCAGACGCTGATTCTGCGGCGCCAGCAGCTCGAATTCATCCGCGACGACGGCGCGCACCGCTGCGAACTGGACCTGCACCTGCTGCCGCTGCGCGACGAGCACGAGCGCGTGCTGGGCGTGCTGTGCACCCTGCACCAGGGCAACGCGGCCGCCGCCCTGCCCGCCGCCAGCGGCAGCCTGCGCATATTGGTAGTGGAGGACAATCTCGACTCGCAATACCTGGTGTGCGAGATGCTCAAGGCCTTCGGCCACCAGCCCGACGGCTGCGGCCACGCCGAGGCAGCCCTGCAACTGCTCGACGGCACCCGCTACGACGTGCTGTTTTCCGATGTCAGCCTGCCAGGCATGTCGGGCGTGGAAATGGCCCGCCTGGCCATGCAGCGCCAGCCGCAGCTGCAGGTGATCTTCGCTTCCGGCTACGGCGACACGCTGTTGCGGCACGTGGAATTTCCTTATCAGTCGCTGCAAAAGCCCTACGAACTCGATCAGCTGCAAAATGCGCTGGCCCGGATCGTCCAGGGCGGCGCCGACAGGGTATGATCCGCAACGGTGTATTCACGCTAAGCCAGGCATGACCATTCCAACCGAACCCATCGGCAGTATTCCGCGCCCTGCCGAGCTGCTTGCCGCGCTCGAAGGCGGCTGCCAGTCCGAAGCCGAACTCGATGCCCTGTACGACGCCGCCGTGCGCGACACCATCGAGCGCTTCGAAGCTACCGGCTCGCCCGTCATCACCGACGGCGAGCAGCGCAAATACCACAATTTCTGGACCTATTCCATGCAGGGCGCGCCCAACACCGCGCCGGACGGCTTCCCGATCCCCTTCGACGGCGGCCACATGCGCCGCATGCTGCGCCTGACGCGCGCGCCGTTCCGCTACCAGCGCTATGCCGACAGCTACCTGCGCCTGGCCCAGCGCTACGCCCACGTCCCGCTCAAGCAGGCGGTGATTTCGCCCTCGGCCCTGTCGCTGATGTACCCGGCCGAAGGCTTGCCCGGCTACCCGCGCGAGCGCTTCCTCGACGATCTGCTCAGGGAGCACGAGACCGAAGTGCGGCGCTGCCTCGGGCGCGGCGCGCACAAGGTGCAGATCGACTTCACCGAAGGCCGGCTGGCCATGAAGCTCGACCCCAGCGGCGGCCTGCTGACCAGCTTTATCGACCTGAACAACCTGGCGCTGGCGCGCTTTTCCAGCGCCGAACGGGCTTTGCTGGGCGTGCATACCTGTCCGGGCGCCGACCGCGACTCGACCCACAGCCGTGACGTCGACTATGCCGAACTGCTGCCCAGCCTGTTCGAACTCCAGGTCGGCAATTTTTATGTGGCCCTGGCCGGCGAAGACGACCCGGAACGCGTACTGGCGATCATCCGCGACACCCTCAAGCCGGACCAGCGCGTTTTCGTCGGCGTGATCGACTCGATCGATCCGCGCATCGAGAGCGCCGACGAAGTGTGCGCACGGGTGTTGCAGGCGGCCCGCTACATTCCGCCGGACCAGCTCGGCACCACCGACGACTGCGGCTTTTCGCCGTTCTGCGACGACCGCTCCACCACCCGCGAGACCGCCTTTGCCAAGATTGCCGCGCGCGTCGAAGGCACCGCGCGCGCCGCCGCAATCCTCGAGGGGCGCGCGTGAGCGGGGAGCATGACGACGACATCGGCATGCTGCGCCTGGTGGCGCTGCGCAATGCCAACAGTGTGCTGGCGGCGCGCCGGCGCGCCCAGCGGGAGCTGATCGACACCAAGGATGCGCTGCGGCGCGCCAACATCCAGATGGAAAACATGCTCGATAGCCTGACCGACGGCTTCTGTTCGGTCGACCGCGACTGGCGCATCACCTACGTCAATTCGCGCGCGCTGGCGCTGCTGGCGGACGCCGGGAGCGCGCGCGACAGCGTGCTCGGCGTGCCGATCTGGGACGCCTTCCCCGACCTGCGCGGCAGCGGGCTGGAAGCGCAATGCCGCCACGCGCTGGCGGTGCAGCAGACCGTCAGTTTCGAGTTTTACTATCCGCAGCGCGCCCGCTGGTACGACGTGCGCGCCTACCCGGCGCCGGACGGCGGCCTGACCGCCTACCTGCAGGACATCACCCAGCGCAAGCACGACGAGCAGGCCGTGCAGGACGTCAACAACCGCCTCCAGGTGGCGCTGTCGGCCGGCCGCCTGGGCGACTGGCGCTGGGACGCGGACACCGACCAGGTCACCCTGGGGGCGCGCGCCGCCGAAATCTTCGGCCTGCCGGCCGAAACGGCGCTGGGCTGGAACGCCCTGCGCGAGCGCCTCGCCGAGAGCGACCGCGAAATGGCGCGCACCGAATTCCTGCAGGCTTTCGCCCAGCGCGCCGACCTCAGTATCGAATGCCGCATCGAACGCGGCGACGAGCTGCGCTGGATCGCCGTGGTCGGGCGGGTCGATGCCGCCGCCGACGGCCACCCGGCCGGCATGACCGGCGTGGTGCAGGACATCAGCACCCGCAAGGGCGTCGAAGACACCCTGCGCGAGAGCGAGGAAGTGCTGCGCGCGCTGGCCAATTCGATCCCGCAGCTGGCCTGGATGGCGCAGGCCGACGGCGCCATCGTCTGGTTCAACAAGCGCTGGTACGAATACACCGGCACCACGCCCGAGCAGATGGTCGGCTGGGGCTGGCAAAGCACCCACGATCCGGAAGTGCTGCCGCAGATGCTGCAGCGCTGGCATGAATCTATCCGCACCGGCAACCCGTTCGAGATGGAGTTTCCGATCCGCGGCGCGGACGGCCAGTACCGCTGGTTCCTGACCCGGGTGAACGCCGTGCGCGACCGCCTCGGCCACGTGGTGCGCTGGTTCGGCACCAACACCGATGTCGACCAGGTCAAGCGCGTGCAGCAGGCGCTGCGCGACGAATCGAACGTGCTCGAACTGCTCAACAGCACCGGCAGCGCCCTGGCCTCGCAGCGCGACCTGCGCTCGCTGCTGCAGACCGTCACCGATGCGGCCACCGGCATTTCCGGCGCGCGCTTCGGCGCCTTCTTCTACCACGGCCGCGACAGCGACGGCGACCTGTTCACCTTATATATCCTGTCGGGCGCCGCCCCGGCCGAATTCGAAGCCTTCGGCCAGCCGCGCGCCAACGCCCTGTTCGGCCCCGGGCTGCGCGGCGAGCGGGTGATGCGCTCGAACGACATCAGCCTTGACCCGCGCTACCAGAGCCTGGCCCTGGCCCACAACGGCGGCGCGCCCACGATCCGCAGCTATCTGGCGGTGCCGGTGATCGCGCGTTCCGGCGAAGTGCTGGGCAGCCTGTTTTTCGGCCATCCCGAAGCGGGCATCTTCAGCGAACGCACCGAGCGCATCGTCGGCGGCATCGCGGCCCAGGCCGCCGTGGCGATCGACAACACGCGCCTGTACGAAGCGGCCCAGCGCGCCGCCGAGGAACGCAAGGTCCTGCTCGAATCGGAACGCTCGGCGCGCGCCGAAGCCGAACGCACCAGCCAGATGAAAGACGAGTTCCTGGCCACCCTGTCGCACGAACTGCGCACGCCGCTGTCGGCCATCCTGGGCTGGGCCCAGGTCCTGCGGCGCGGCAGCCGCGACCAGGCCGACCTGCAGCGCGGCCTGCAAACCATCGAACGCAACGCCCGCGCCCAGGCCCAGCTGATCGAAGACCTGCTCGACATGAGCCGCATCACGTCCGGCAAGGTGCTGCTGGACATGCAGATGGTGGCCCCCGCGGTCTTCATCGATGCGGCCATCGAAACCGTACGGCCGGGCGCGGACGCTAAAAATATCCGCCTGGAAAAGCATTACGACCCGGCCGTCGGCCTGATCGCCGGCGACCCCGGCCGGCTGCAACAGGTGATCTGGAACCTGCTGTCGAACGCCATCAAGTTCACCCCGCGCGACGGCCGGGTCGATATCTACCTGGCCGCGGTCGATGGCCACGTCGAAATTACCGTGCAGGATACCGGCGTGGGCATCAAGCCCGAATTCATGGCCCATGTGTTCGAGCGCTTCCGCCAGGGCGATGCCTCGACCACCCGCAAGCATGGCGGGCTGGGGCTGGGTCTGTCGATCGTCAAGCACCTGATCGAGCAGCACGGCGGCACCGTGCGGGTCGACAGCGAAGGCGAGGAAAAAGGCGCCAGCTTCACCATCGGCTTGCCTGCCGCCAACCGGCCCGCCCTGGCCGCCCGCACCGACCGCGCGCCCTACAGCCCGCCGGCCCCGGTCACGCCCGAAATCATGCTGCGCGACCTGTCCGGCCTGAACGTGCTGGTGGTCGACGATGAGCCCGATGCGCGCGACCTGATCAAACGAATTCTGTCAGACTGTCATGCACAGGTGACGACAGCGGCCAATGCCGCCGAAGCCATGGCCGCGTTCCGGCACAATCGGCCCGATGTGCTGGTCAGCGACCTGGGCATGCCCGACGTGGACGGGTTCGAGCTGCTGGCCATGGTGCAGGCGCTGGACAAACAGGCCGGCGCGGACGTGCCGGCGGTGGCCCTGACGGCCTTCGCCCGCTCGGAAGACCGGTTGCGCGCGCTTGAAGCAGGGTTCCGCTCGCACATTTCCAAGCCGGTCGAGCCGAGTGAATTAATTGCAACTGTGGCGCAAATGGCACCGGAACGTCGACAGTGAGTCGCTCCACGTGTTCCTACCCGAGCACGCGGCGCTGTCCTACAAGAAATTTTCGATCCGCTGATACACTATGTTCTAATAGTAACAAGGCGCCTCCTTACCCAGGAGGGGCTATCTGCCAAGACTGAGAACTGACGCATGCCGAGCCGCGAAGAGATTCTGAACGCCAAAATTCTGGTAGTGGACGATTCCGCTGACAATATCGAATTGATGGAAGAGATATTGCGGGAGGAAGGCTACACCTGCGTCAGCTCGACCATGCTGCCTGAACAGGTATGCCCGCTGCACCGGCAGCATTGCTACGACCTCATCCTGCTCGATTTGCAGATGCCGGGCTTGAACGGCTTTCAGGTCATGAAGGGTTTGAAGGAAATCGAGCAAGGCGGCTATTTGCCGGTGCTGGCGCTGACGGCCCAGCCGAGTTTCAAGATCGCCGCGCTGGAAGCCGGCGCGCGCGACTTCATCAGCAAGCCTTTCGACCTGCTCGAGGTGCACAAGCGCATCCACAATATGCTGGAAGTGCGGCTGCTCTATAAGGAACTGGCGCAGTACAGCAAGGCGCAGCAAGCGCTGGCGCTGCACGATCCGCTGACCGGGCTGCCCAACCGGCGTCTGCTGGAAGACCGCATCGAAACGACCTTGCAGCACGCCAACCGTAACCACCACAAGGCCGCGATCATGTATCTCGACCTGGATGGCTTCAAGGCCATTAACGATACCTATGGCCATGCCTACGGCGATGAAGTGCTGAAGATCGTCTCGCAGCGCCTGCTGTCCAATTCGCGCAAGGAAGATACCGTGGCGCGGCTGGGCGGCGACGAATTCATGGTGGTGCTGGGTGAAGTGTCGGGGCTGGCCGATGCCCAGGGCCCCGCGGCCAAGCTGGTCGAAGCGGTGTCGGAACCGTTCTTCATCAACGACCTGACCTTGCGGCTGTCGACCAGTATCGGGATCAGCATCTATCCCGACGATGCCGAAACGGTGGAAGCGCTGATCAGTATTGCCGACTATGCGCTGTACGAAGCCAAACGTGGCGGCAAGAACCGCTTTTGCGCCACCTCGGCCACACCAGCCCAGGTGCAGCCCCAAAAAAAAGCTGAGTTGCTTCCGCGCCGTTGAACCGGCCCCTAAACCGCGCCACATCTGCCGCTCTCGCGCAAGCGGGAGCCCATGCTGAAGCGACGCCAACGTGACACCACTCCAGCATATGCCTCCGCGTTCGCGAAGGCCGTTTTAGCGGGAATTGGCCACCTTCTTGCTCGCCGCCTCTTCCGAATGCGCCTCGACCGCCTTGGCATGCTGGTGATCGGTATGCGCATCGACTTTTTCAGGCGGCACCTCGATCCGGGTAATGCCGGCATCCACCGAAATCGGGTCGCTGGCCGGGAAGGTCATTTCGACTGCATCGTCGAGCAAGGTTTCCTTGGCCACCTGCGACGGGGTATCGGCTTCTTCCGCAGCCAGGGTACGGATCGCGCTGGCCCACTTGACGAACTTCAGGTCGGCCAGGTCGCCGATGGTGGTAATGCCGAACGCCTGATGCAGGGCCTTGGCGTCCTTGGCGCTCACGCCACGCAGCGCCGACAGCGGCGCATTGCACAGGTCGCGGAAGCACTTGCCGGTAAATTCGCCATCCACAATGGTATCGATATTCATGATAGTCCTTTCATTGATGCCGCCCGTCGCCAGGCGCCGCACCGCGCATGGCGCGCGGTGATCTTGCGACGACTATCCCATACGCCACGCATGGCGTATGTGCGTCATCGAACCGTGTAAAGAGTTACCCCTGCGCACGATTGCTTTTTGACATAGGAATACCCGATCGTTATGATGGCTGGCAACAACACGGCTATCAATAGTTGCCGTCCGCAGCCCGTATGCTGAGGCCGCCTCTGCTATTCTGTCGGCTAAATCGTGAAGTCGATTCGAGCTACTAAATGAGTACCACGCTGCACAGGAACGCCGTGTCCAAAATCGAAAAACCGAAGATCCTGGTCGTCAACGACGATGCGGCGAGTCTGCTCGCGCTGACCAGTCTGCTCGACCAGTGGGCGGACGAATCCGGCTATGAAGTGCTCTCCGCCCGCTCCGGCCAGGAAGCGCTGCGCCAGGTGCTGCTGCACGACTTCGCCGTCATCCTGCTGGACGTCAACATGCCAGGCATGGATGGCTTCGAAACGGCCGAAGCGATCCACCAGCGCGTCCGCTCGGCCGACATTCCGATCATTTTCGTGACGGCATTCCTGGCCGACGAGATCGACCGCCTCAAGGCGTACCAGCGCGGCGCCGCCGACTTCCTGTTCACACCGGTGATCCCGCAAATCCTGCGCGCCAAGGTCGGCGTGTTCGTGGCGCTGGCGACCAAGAATGAAGAGCTCAAGCGCCAGACCGCCAAGCTGTCGCAGCGCACCACCGAACTGACCGCCACCAACAAGCGCCTCACGCGCGAGATGGAAGAGCGCCAGGCGGCCGAGCGCAAGAGCCATGCGAAGGACGAATTTTTGGCCATGCTGGGCCATGAACTGCGCAATCCGCTGTCGGCCATCAGCAGCGCCGGCGCCCTGATCGGCCTGCCGGGCGCGGGACCGGAAGTGATCGCGCGCGCCAAGACCATCATCCAGCGCCAGAGCCAGCACCTGTCGCGCATCGTCGACGACCTGCTCGACCTGTCGCGCGCCATGTCCGGCAAGATCCTGCTGGCGCGCCAGCCGCTGGAAGTGTCGGCCCTGGTCTCGGCCTGCCTCGACACCTTCCGCGCCACCGGCCGCACCGGCAGCTATCAGCTCAACGTCGATCTGGTGCCGGGCTGGGTCGACGGCGACCCCACCCGCCTGGAACAGATCGCCACCAACCTGATCGACAACGCCCTCAAGTACACCCCGCCTGGCGGCACCATCGATATTTCGGTGGGCCAGGACCAGGGCGAAATCGTGCTGACGGTGCGCGATTCGGGCGTCGGCATTTCACCCGAACTGCTGCCGCAGGTATTCGATGTATTTGTTCAAGGCAGCATCACGCTGGACCGTTCGCAGGGCGGCCTGGGCATCGGCCTGGCGCTGGTGCGCCGGCTGGTCGAGCTGCACGGCGGCAGCGTCAGCGCCGCCAGCGACGGCGCCGAGCGCGGCAGCACCTTCATCATCCGCCTGCCGTGCGCGGCCGAGGCCAGCCTGGCCGAAGGCGCCGCCACAGGTGCGCGCGACGAGGACAAACCCACCATCCTGCTCATCGAAGACAACGACGACGGGCGCGAAATGATGGCGACCATGCTCAACGCCTATGGCTACGCGGTGCGCGAGGCTGCCGACGGCCTGCAGGGCGTGCGCCTGGCCAGCTCCAGCCCGCCGGACGTGGCCCTGGTCGACATCGGGCTGCCCGGCATCGACGGCTATGAAGTGGCGCGCCGTTTGCGCGACAACGAAAGCACCCAGCACATCAAGCTGATCGCCCTGACCGGCTACGGCCTGGCCGACGACCAGCGGCGCGTGCTGGAAGCCGGCTTCGACCTGCATCTGGTCAAGCCGGTCGACATCAACAACCTCCTCGACGCGATCGGCCGCTGCGCCGCCGTCCCGGTTGGCGCCGTCGCGCGCTAGCCGGATGCGGCTGGCGCGCGGGGCGCACGATACGACCGGCACCCTTCAGGCAAGCTGTTGTATTATTCGGGAAACTTTAAAGAGCCAAGCATGAACGCACCGGCCATCTCCCCGCTCGACCCGGAACTCGACCGCCTGGTCGCGCAACGCACCGCCGACCTGGCCGAATTGCTGGGCCACGTGAACCACTGCTGGGACGACGAGCGCCGGCTGCTGGCGCGCAAGATGCACGACAGTCTCGGCTCGACCATGACGGCCCTGACCATGCACCTCGGCCTGCTGGCCCAGCAAATGCCGCAGGACAAAGCCCTGCAAGACCGCGCGGCGCAGATGAAAAATCTGCTGATGAACGTCATCAACACCAACCGCGACATGCAGCTGGCGCTGTGGAACGACAAGCTCGAATTCCTCGGCATCAAGGCCGCCCTGAGCGAAGTGGTGACCCAGTTCGGCGGCGAGCACCGCCTGACTGTACGCCTGAGCCTGCCCGACGACGATGCCGACCTGCCGCGTGACCATGCGGTGGCGCTGCTGCGCTGCGTGGAAGAAGGCTTGCGCAATATCGTGGCGCACAGCCAGGCCAGCGAAGTCGACGTCATCCTCGACGACAATGACGACGCCGTCATGCTCACAGTGCGCGACAACGGCGTCGGCCCGGGCGGCTACCGGCGCGACGATCTCGGCTGCCACGGCCTGCGCCTGCTGCGCGAGCGCGCCGCCTACCTGGGCGGCACGCTCAGCCTGCAGCAAGGCAGCGCCGGCGGCTGCCAGCTCACCGTCACCCTGCCAAGAGCTAGTGCAGCTTGACCAGCGGCTTGGAGCGTTTGATCAGGAAGCGCGCGAAGGCCAGCAGGCCGGTGCGCAGCGCACCCAGCACCGCCGCGTGATGCATCAGGTGCAGGCTCACGTACATGAGCCGGGCGAAGGTGCCTTCGACAAACCAGCTCAGCCCCTTGAGCGAACCCATCAGGCTGCCCACGGTGGTGCTATGCCCGAACGATACCAGCGAGCCATAGTCGCGGTAGATGTAGGGCTGCTCGCCCGGCGGCCGCTGTTTGGCCGCGCGCAGGAAACGCGCCGCCAGATAATCGGCCTGCTGGTGCGCCGCCTGGGCGCGCGGCGGCACCAGCTTGCCGTCGCTGCCGGTGCAGGCGGCACAGTCGCCCAATGCGTAAATATGCTCGAAGCCGTTGACCCGCAGGAATCCGTCGACCTCGATCTGGCCTCCCCTGTTCACCGGAAGCCCTAAGCTCGCCAGCCACTGCGGCGCGCGGATGCCCGCCGCCCACACGCACAGGTCGGCCGGATAGACATGGCCATCGGCGTCGATCACCCTGTCGGCCTCGATCCGGGTAACGCGGCAATTGGTGACCACCGTAATGGCGCGCTGTACGAGCAGCTTGTGGGCGGCACTGGAGACGCGCTCTTCCAGCGGCGCCAGAATGCGCGGCGCCCCTTCGAGCAGGGTGATGCGCACGTCGCGCAGCGGTTGCAGGCGCTGGAAGCCGTAGCTGGCGTACACCCCGCTGGCCTCGCGCAGCTCGGCCGCCAGCTCGACACCGGTGGCGCCGCCGCCGATGATGACGATATCCACGCCGGCATTGGGATCGCTGGCCTTGCGGGTCTCGGCATGCACCAGCAGCTAGAGCAGCTGCAGGCGAAAGCGCTCCGCATCCACGGATGCGTTCAGGGAAATC
>CBFGOU010000048.1:0-14521 GCA_965650445.1 uncultured Oxalobacteraceae bacterium
GCTTCGAAAAGATCGACCGGGTCTGGGGCGAAGTGACCAATGTGCTGGCCGATACCATCCCGGGCATCCGCGTGGTGAAAGCCTTCGCCCAGGAAGCGCGCGAAGCGCTGCGCTTTCGCGAAGCCAACAAGCACAACCTGGCCGTCAACGACAAACTGAATAAAGTCTGGTCGCTGTTCTCGCCCACAGTGTCCTTCCTGACCGAGCTGGGCCTGCTGGTGGTGTGGGTGTTCGGCATCCACCTGGTCGCCAGCCGCAACATCACGGTCGGCGTGCTGACCCTGTTCATCACCTACAGCACGCGCTTCTACGGCCGCCTCGATTCGATGAGCCGGATCGTCTCGGTCACGCAAAAGTCCGCCTCGGCCGCCAAGCGCATCTTCGATATCCTCGATCACGTCTCGAGCGTGCCGGAGCCGGCCAACCCGGTCAAGCTGGACAAGATCGAAGGCCATATCGACCTGCGCGAAGTGGGTTTCCGCTACGGCAACCGGGCGGTCAACCGCGGCATCAGCCTCAACATCAAGGCCGGCGAATTCGTCGGCCTGGTCGGCCACAGCGGTTCGGGCAAGAGCACCCTGGTCAACCTGATCTGCCGCTTCTACGACGTCTCCGAAGGCGCCATCCTGCTCGACGGCGTGGACATCCGCTCCTTCGCCGTGTCCGACTACCGCCGCAATATCGGCCTGGTGCTGCAGGAGCCCTTCCTGTTCTTCGGCACCATCGCCGAGAACATCGCCTACGGCAAGCCGAATGCCACCCGCCAGGAGATTATGGCCGCCGCCCGCGCCGCCCACGCCCACGAATTCATCCTGCGCCTGCCGCAGGGCTACGATTCCATGGTTGGCGAGCGCGGCCAGGGCTTGTCCGGCGGCGAGCGCCAGCGCATCTCGATCGCGCGCGCGCTGCTGATCGATCCGCGCATCCTGATCATGGACGAAGCCACCTCCTCGGTGGACTCGGAAACCGAAAAGGAAATCCAGAAGGCGCTCGACAACCTGGTCCAGGGCCGCACCACGATCGCCATCGCGCACCGCCTGTCGACCCTGCACCGGGCCGACCGCCTGGTCGTGCTCGACCGCGGCGTGGTGATGGAGGAGGGCAGCCACGACGAACTGATGGCGCGCGAAGGCGCGTATTTCCGCCTGTACGAGGCGCAGGCGCGCAATGTCGATACCGACCTGGACGACAAGGAAGGCGATTAAATGACCCCGCAGTTCCAACTCAAACGCAATGCCTTCGGCAAGCTGATCCTGACCGGCGCCGACGGCCAGCAGCATGAAGGCGTGGTGCCAGTGCGCGCCTTTCCCATCCAGAGCCCGCAGCATGCCATCTCGCTGGTGCTGGGCGACGGCAAGGAAGTGGCCTGGGTCGAGGACCTCGACCACCTGCCCATGGACATGCGCAACCTGATCCAGGATGAGCTGGACGGGCGCGAATTCATGCCCGAGATTAGCCACATCAGCAGCGTGAGCAGCTACGCCACGCCGTGCACCTGGCATGTGCGCACCGACCGCGGCGACACGCAATTCACCCTCAAGGGCGAGGAAGACATCCGCCGCATCGGAGCGGCCTCGCTGCTCATTTCCGACAACCACGGCATCCACTTCCTGATCCGCGACATGTTCGGCATCGACAAGCACAGCCGCAGGATTCTCGACCGCTTTCTCTAACCGAAGGAGTTTGCATGCACTTTCTGCTGATCTACGACCTGGCCCCCGATTACCTGGAGCGGCGCGGCCAGTTCCGCGACGAGCACCTGCACCTGGCCTGGCAGGCCAGCGAGCGCGGCGAGATCGTCATCGCCGGCGCCATGAACGACCCGGTCGACATGGCCGCGCTGGTGTTCAGCTGCGATTCGAAAGAGGTGGTGGAAGCCTTCGCCAAGGCCGATCCTTACGTCACCCACGGCCTGGTGACCGGCTACACGATTCGCCAGTGGAACACTGTGGTGGGTGACAAGGCGTTCAACCCGATCCGCCCGTAAAACTACTGTTGCGGCATTGCCTAAATATTGACGCAATCCTCTCGTCAAGTCTTGTGTGTTGCAATACATCAAGATAGGATGATCTTCGAATTTTACAAAAGTTGCCTCTGGCACTTGCTTTCGGAGATTAGGGAATTAACAATTCTGCCGCCCATGTTGTCGTAGTTACCTTCGGCTCGGCGGGCGACCTGTTTCCTTTTCTACGCCTGGGCATCGCGCTCAGGCAGCGCGGCTACCGGGTCAGTTTTTTGGCGCCGGACGTGTTCGCGCCCCAGGCCGCGCAGGCGGGGCTGGATTTCCACCCGCTGCCGGCCGACCAGTCCATCCTCAACCACCCCGACCTGTGGGACCCGCGCAAAGGCTTTGGCGTGGTATGGCGCGCCACCCGGGCGGCCATGCGCGAGCTGTTGCGTTTTGTCGACAGCCTGCCGGCGCATGAGCCGGCCGCGCTGATCGCCCACCCGCTGGCGCTGGCCCACGCCGACCTGTGCCGTGCCGCCCGCCCGGCCTTAAAGGTGGTGGCGGCCTACCTTGCACCGTCGAATCTGCGTACCGTGAACGGCCCCTTGCACATGGGGCTGCTGCGCATGCCTGCCTGGGCTCCGCGCGCGTTGCGGCGCTGGCTGTGGCGCCAGATCGAAGCGCGCGTCATGCACCCGGCCGCGCTCGGCGATGTCAACCTGGCGCGCGGGCAGCGCGGCCTGGCGCCCATCGATAGCCTCCTGGCGCACTGGGAAACCCTGCCCGACCTGACGGTGACGCTGTTTCCCGACTGGTTCGGCCCGGCCCAGCCGGACTGGCCCCGGCCCTTGTCGCAAGGCGGCTTCGCCCTGTACGACGCCGCGCCAGGCGCGCCGCTCGGCGACCAGTTGCAAGCCTTCCTGGCGACCGGCCCGGCGCCGCTGGTCTTTACCCACGGCAGCGCCAACCGCCAGGCCGAGCAGTTTTTCACCAACGCCATCGCGGCCGCGCGGGCACTGGGGCGGCGCGCCGTGCTGCTCAGCCCGCAAGGCGAGCCGGTGTTGGCCGCCTTATCCAAGGAAATGTTGTGGCAAGAGTACGTGCCACTGCGCCAATTGCTGCCCCGTGTTGCGGCGTTGATACACCATGGTGGTATTGGTACAACAGCCGAAGCCCTGCGCGCTGGAATTCCGCAGCTCGTCGTGCCGATGGCCTATGACCAGTTTGATAACGGCGCACGTGTTGTCCGGCTCCATGCCGGACGCATGCTCGCCGCCTCGCGCGCCTCTGTGCGCACACTAAGCGCCACTCTCGCCGGCATGCTGGACGACCCAGCCATTGCAGCCGGTTGCCGCTCGGTGCAAACCCGCTTTTCCGAAGGAGCAAGGTTCGGCCGCATGGTCGATGACATACATTATTTGATATCGAAAACCCGAAAAAATTGATTGGATTGGTTTCGCGACCATCCCCTAACATTGGTTCACAGCATCAAGTTACACCAAGAGTTTTATAAAACTACAAAACCACAGGAGAGAATCTATGAGTACTGCCGCAAACGGCCGCAGCACCGCCACGTCCCCAATGAAAATGAAGCTGACCGTCGCCGCCCTGGCCGGCGCAGGCGTTCTGAGCAGTGCCTCGGTATGGGCGCAGGAAGCCGCACCCGCACCCGCGGACGCCAACGTCGTCGTTGTGACCGGCGTGCGCGCAGCAGCACAAAGTGCCCTGACGATCAAGCGCAACGCCGAACAGGTGCTCGATTCGATCGTGGCCGACGACATCGGCAAATTCCCGGACAAGAACGTCGCCGAAATTCTGGGCCGCGTCCCGGGCGTGCAGATCATCCGCGGCGGTGGCGAAGCCGGCAGTGTGGTCATTCGTGGTCTGGGCAGTGTGGTCACCCTGCTGAATGGCCGTGAAATGTTCACTGCCGCTGGCCGCAACCTGGTGCTGTCGGATATTCCGGTGTCGATGCTTAAGCGCGTCGATGTCTACAAATCGCAAGGTCCGGACATGGTCGAAGGCGGCACTGCCGGCGTGATCGATGTGCGCACCTACCGTCCGTTCGACTTCAAAGGTTCGCAGACGGTGGTTACTGCCCGCGCCGAGAACCGCGACAAGTCCGGCTTTACCGACCCGAACGTGTCCGGGCTGTTCTCCAATCGCTGGAAGACCGATAGCCTGGGTCACATCGGCGCCTTGGTCAATCTGTCCTACCAGCGCGGCCGCTACCAGGATGAAGTGGCATGGGTCTCGCCACCGGTGGTGGTCGATCAGGCGACCGGCGCCATCGGCGGCGACACCAACGGCCGCGTGATGAGTAGCGGTGACCGCAAGCGCCTGGCGCTGAACGCCGCCCTGCAATGGCGTCCGAACAACGACCTGGAATTCTTCGCTGAAGTCTTCAGCACGAAGATCGACCATGATTCGCAGAGCATCTTTTTCCTGGGCGGCCTGCCGGTCAACGATCCGCGCAACGTAGTCACGACCATCCCTGGCACCAAGTACCTCGATACGCTGACCAATCCAAGCGCCGACAATTTCACGCTGAGCTCGACCCAGGCGCGCCGCGACGACTCCGAAGGCCACCAGGGCGCCATCGGCGGCCGCTGGACAGTGACGCCGACGATCAAGGCAACCACGGAGCTGGCACGCACGATCAGTACCTATCGCCAGGAAAATCCGATTCTCGACGTGGTGCGTCCGGGCGCCAAGGCCGTCGTGGCCAAGGTGCGCGACGGTGGCGGCTATATCGATTACCCAGGCACCGACATGGGCGATCCGACCAAGTGGAACCTGTTCGGCTTCTTCGATAACTTCAACCGCGCCAGCGGCACCTCGACCGACTGGCGCTCCGACGTCAGCTGGGACGTCGATACCAGCATCCTGAAGAGCATCGAGGGCGGTTTTCGCGTCGCCCGCCGTTACGCTACCTATGGCCATGAACTGAACGGCTACACCGCGCTGCCTGGCTTCGGTCCCAACCCGACCGCTGCCAGCGGCTTGCCTGGGCTGACCTGCCTGTCGCCGGCCACCTCGGCCGACTATGGCGTGAACCAGTTCTATGCGCCGTGCTACACCTACATGCTCGATCACACCGCCGAGGTACGCAAGTTCGCCACTGGCGCGACGTCGCCGCGACCGGAAGATCCAAGCTCGGTCTATACCGACCACGAAAACACCCAGTCGATCTACGTATCGGGCAAGCTGGGCTTCGATATTGGTTCGGTTCCAGTGGATGGCCAGGTTGGCGTGCGCGCCGTGAAGACCAGGCAGGCCATCGACGGCTTCTCGGCAACTTACCCCGCCGTTGGCGACCCGAGCTATGCGCCAATCAGCGTCTCGAGCACCAGCACCGATATCCTGCCTAGCCTGTCGCTACGCGCCAAGCTGACGCCGGAACTGATCGGCCGTCTGGTCTACGGCAAGGCCATCGAACGTGCCGCCTTCGGCAACTACAACCCTGGACTGCAACTGCGCACCGCTACCCCGAACGTCCCTGGCGGCGGCTCGGCCGGCAATCCGTATCTGAAACCGCAGGAGTCGAAGAACCTGGACCTGGGTCTGGAGTGGTACTTCGCGCCGGGCGCATCGCTGAGCGGCACCTACTTCGATCACCGCTTCACCAACTACCTGGCGGTATCTACCAAGGCTGAGACTTACAACGGCGCGAGCTATCTGATTGCCCGTCCGTACAATGCCGACAGTGCCAAGTTGACCGGTTTCGAGGGTTCCTACCAGCAGTTCTACACCAACCTTCCAGGCTGGCTGGGCGGTCTGGGTCTGCAAGCGAACTTCACCTACACCAAGGGTGGCATGGTTGGCGAGGACGGCCAGATGACGGCAACCCTGCCGGGCATGTCGAAATACTCTTACAACCTGGTTGGCCTGTATGAGCGTGGTCCGATCTCGGCGCGTATCGCTTACAGCTGGCGCGACAAGTTTGTGGGCGAGTACAACTACCGCAATCTGACTCCAAGCTTCGACCTGATCGTCGCTCCGATCAAGACGCTGGATGCTTCGGTTTCTTACAAGATCACCGACGCGCTCACCGTCACCCTGGATGGTGTGAACCTGGCCAACTCGACCTACCACGACTACCACGGCGTTCCTGAAGCGCCGCGCGATATCCGCCGCTACGACCGCGCCATCGGTCTGGCACTGCGCTGGAAGAACTGAGTCGCCGTGTAGCCACAGGTAACAACCCGTAGCTAGAGTGTCCGATGGGGTGCTGATCCGGTTCGCTGGCAGCACCCCGTCGTTTTTAGACAGTATCACCCCTATGCATACCCAAAAACTCACGACCCTGGAAAAGGTCGGATTCGGCGCCGGCGACATGGCGCTGAACGTGGTCATCTCGTCGATGATGCTGATCATCACGATCTTCTACACCGATATCTACGGCATCAAGACCAGCGATCTGGCCCTGCTGTTCGGTACCGTCAAAATCGTCGGCGGCATCTCGGACCTGATCATGAGCCAGATTACCGACCGCTTCGAATTCAAGATGGGGCGCTATCGCCCCTGGCTGCTGTTCCTCGCCGTCCCATACGGCATCAGCGTGTTCTTCACCTTCACCACGCCGGAATGGCCGTACGACGCCAAGTTGCTGTGGGCTTACAGCAGCTACATCGTGGCCACCCTGATGACCTCGGGCGTGGGCATTCCCTACATCTCGCTGCCCAGCAGCCTGACCGCCGATCCGCAGGAACGCCTGTCGGCCAACGGCTACCGCCTGTTCTTCGCCAAGATCGGCGCCTTCATGGTGACCATCATCGTGCCGCTGCTCTCGCGAGCGTGGGGCGCCGGCAATCCGGCGCACGGCTACCAGGCCGCCATGGCCCTCATGGCCGGCATCGGCATCGCCATGTTCATCTTTTGCGCGCTGTCGACCACGGAGCGCGTGCGCCACAAGGTCGAGCGCCAGCCGCTCGGCGAGCAGGTGCGCCTGCTGATGAAGAACGACCAGTGGCTGATCCTGTGCGCGGTGTGCATCGTCGGCACCATCGGCTACGTGATCCGCGGTTCGGTCGCGGCCTACTACGCCAAGTACTACCTGGGCGCCGACGAAGACACCTTGTCGGCCTTCCTGTCGACCGGCGTGGCGGCGGCCATCCTGTCGATGATCGCCTCGACCTGGATCACCAAGACCTACTGCAAGGTCAAGATGTTCCGCAACACCCAGATCATGGTGGCCGTCATCAGCGTGGCCATGTACTTCCTGGTCAAGCCGGGCGACACCATGCTGGCCTTTGTGCTGTACTTCGCGCTGTCGTTCGTGGTCGACCTGCATGCGCCGGTGTTCTGGTCGGCCATCGCCGAGACCATCGACTACGGCCAGGTCAAGACCGGCAAGCGCGTCTCCGGCTTTGCCTTCGGCGGCATTTCGCTGTCGCAGAAAATCGGCATGGCCATCGCCGGCGTGGTGGTGGGCGTGCTGCTGACCTACTTCCAGTACCAGCCGAACCAGGCGCAGACGCCGCAGGCGCTGGCCGGCATCGCGCTGATGCTGACCGTGATCCCGGGCTTCTTCCATTTCGTGATGGGCGCGCTGATGTTCAAATACCGCATCAGCGACGCGTACTACGAGACGGTCAAGGCCGACATGCAATCCCATCAATTGGCAGCGTAATTCACATCATGACCATACTGACTCCCCTGATCGAGCAGCGCGCCGATCCGCATATCTACCGCCACAGCGACGGCTTCTACTACTTCACCGCCTCGGTGCCGCAGTACGACCGCATCGAAATCCGCCGCGCCGCCACCATCGCCGGCCTGGCCGGCGCCACCCCGGTCGACGTGTGGACCAAGCCCGACACCGGCCCCTGCAGCGAACTGCTGTGGGCGCCGGAGCTGCACTTCAACGAAGGCGCCTGGTACGTCTACTTTGCCGCCGCCCCAAGCCGCGAGATCAAGGACGACCTGTTCCAGCACCGCATGTACTGCGTGCGCAACCAGAACGCCAATCCGCTCGAAGGCGAGTGGGAATTCATGGGCCAGATCGATACCGGCATCGACACCTTCTGCCTGGATGCCACCACCTTCACCCACCAGGGCCAGCTGTACTACCTGTGGGCGCAGAAGGATAAGCAAATCCGCGGCAACTCGAACCTGTACATCGCGCCGATGAAGAACCCCTGGACCATCGACGGCAAGCCGGTCATGCTGAGCAAACCCGAGTACGACTGGGAAATCGAGCGTTTCTGGGTCAACGAAGGCCCGTCGGTCGTCAAGCGCAACGGCAAAATCTTCATCTCCTATTCGGCCAGCGGCACCGGCATCGAGTACGCCATGGGCCTGCTGTGGGCCGATGAAAACGCCGATCTGCTCGACCCTGCCTCGTGGACCAAGTCCAGGGACCCGGTGCTGCAAAGCTGCACCGAACACGGCATCTATGGTCCGGGGCACAACTCTTTTACCGTGTCCGAGGATGGCAAAGGCGTCATGCTGGTTTATCATGCTCGAACTTATACGGAAATCGTCGGCGATCCACTGTGGAACCCGGACCGCCATACCTTCGTCAAACCATTACGCTGGGACGAGCAGGGCATGCCAGTGTTCGGCCGGCCCTCGATCGCGTGACCGAAGCTTATCAAAAGGAACAAAGTGCAAGCTAGTATTACCTCGGCGCCGTTCGGTACCCTGCCGGATGGACGCATCGCAACGCTCTATACGCTGACCAATCCGCATGGCGTGGTGGTCAAGGTGTCCGATTTCGGCGGCGTCATTACCGAAATCCACACCCCTGACCGCCACGGCAAGCTGGCCGACATCGCGCTCGGCTACAGCGAACTGGCCCCGTACGGCGCGGACTCGCCGTATTTCGGCGCGCTGATCGGCCGCTATGGCAACCGCATCGCCGACGGCAAGTTCGAGCTGGACGGCAAGCCGATCCAGCTGACGGTCAACAATGGCGACAATCATTTGCACGGCGGCAAGGCCGGCTTCGACCGCAAGCTGTGGCGCGCGGTGCCGTTCAGCGAAGGCGGTTCGGTCGGCCTGACCCTGATGTACAGCAGCCCGGACGGCGAAGAAGGCTTTCCCGGCAAGCTCGACGTCACGGTGGTGTACGAACTGACCGCCGACAATGAATTCGTCATGGCCTTCGACGCCATCACCGACAAGGCCACCCCGGTCAACCTGACCCAGCACGCCTATTTCAATCTGGCGGGCGAGGGCGACGTGCTCGGCCACCAGGTGCAGATCAACGCCCAGGCTTTCACTCCGGTCACCGAAAAACTGATTCCGACCGGCGAACTGCGTCCGGTGGAAGGTACGCCTTTCGATTTCCGCACCCCCCACGCGATTGGCGAGCGCATCGGCGCCGACGACGAGCAGCTGCGCTTCGGCAATGGCTACGACCATAATTTCGTGCTCAACCGTCCGGCCGGGCGCGCCAGCGTCCTGGCCGCGCGCGTGCTCGAGCCGGTCTCGGGCCGGGTGCTGGAGCTGTACACGGAAGAGCCGGGCGTACAGTTTTATAGCGGTAATTTCCTCGACGGCAGCAATGTCGGCAAGGGGCACAGCTATGCTTTCCGCAGCGGCTTCTGCCTGGAACCCCAGCACTACCCGGATTCGCCCAACCAGCCGGCATTCCCGAGCACCATCCTGCGCCCGGGCGAGGAATACGCCACCGTGTCGCGCTTCAAGTTCTCGGTGGAGAAGTAATGCTCAAGATGATCGTGGACGCCCGCAACCAGCTGGGCGAATGCGTGCTGTGGTGCGAGCGCACCCAGCGCGTGCTGTGGACCGACATCCTCGGCGCGGCACTGCACGCCCACCATCCCGAAAGCGGCGCGACGGTGCGCTGGCCGATGCCGGAACGGCTGGCCTGTTTCGCCCTGACCGGCAGCGACGACCGCCTGCTGCTGGGGCTGGCGTCGCAACTGGCCTTCTTCGATTTTTCCACCGGCGCCATCACGCCGCTCGCCACGGTGGAGGAGGCGCTGCGCACGCGCCTGAACGATGGCCGCTGCGACCGCCAGGGCAATTTCGTGTTCGGCACCTTCAATGAAGTTGAACCGCGCGCCCCGATCGGCGCTTACTATCGCCTGAATGCCGCCGATCTCAGCCTGGAAAAGCTGCCCTTGAAAAACGTGGCGATCGCCAACAGCACCTGTTTCTCGCCCGACGGCGCCACCCTGTACTACTGCGATTCGCCCGATAAGCACATCCGCTGCTGCGACTATCCCTCGCTGGCCAACGACCGCGTGTTCGCCGTGTGCGAAGGCGACGGCGAGCCGGACGGCTCCTGCATCGACGCCGACGGCTACCTGTGGAATGCCCAGTGGGGCGGCTACAAGGTGGTTCGTTACGGGCCCGATGGACGCATCGACCGCGTGCTGGAAGTGGCGGCCGCGCAGCCGAGCTGCACGGCGCTGGGCGGCCCCGCGCTGAATGTGTTGTTTTCAAGCAGCGCAACGGTCGGCCTGGCCGCGCCGGCACCAACGGATGGTGGCTTGCACGCAACAACTTTGTCGGACGTGCGCGGTTTGCCGGAAGCCCGTTTCGCGCGCTAAACAGGCCAAAAACCGCGCTTATCGGCGCTGGTGCGGGTAGTTTTCCATGAGAAACTACTGCACCAGCGCTTTTTTCTTATGGGGATATCAAAAAAAATATCGATAAAGCCTAAAAATTGATTGGAAAGGCATTGGAGGAATCTTTACTATTTCAATCAAGGGCTGGCTGTCATGAGAGCAACGACATCGCCGGCAAGCGAATAACTTGGAGGGATAGCATGTCCGATACAAAAAAAACGAAGCTGCGTTCGGCCGAATGGTTCGGCACCAATGACAAGAACGGCTTCATGTACCGCAGCTGGATGAAAAACCAGGGCATTCCCGATCACGAATTCCAGGGCAAGCCGATCATCGGCATCTGCAACACCTGGTCTGAACTGACCCCCTGCAACGCCCACTTCCGCCAACTGGCCGAACACGTCAAGAAGGGCATTCTGGAAGCCGGCGGCTATCCGGTCGAATTCCCGGTCTTCTCGAACGGCGAATCGAACCTGCGCCCGACGGCCATGCTGACCCGTAACCTGGCCTCGATGGACGTGGAAGAATCGATCCGCGGCAATCCGATGGACGCCGTGGTGCTGCTGGTCGGCTGCGACAAGACCACCCCGGCGCTGCTGATGGGCGCCGCCTCGGTCGACCTGCCGACCATCGTCGTGACCGGCGGCCCTATGCTCAATGGTAAGCTGAACGGCAAGAACATCGGTTCCGGCACCGCCGTCTGGCAGCTGCACGAGCAGGTCAAGGCCGGCACCATCACCATGCACGAATTCATCGCCGCCGAAGCCGGCCACTCGCGCTCGGCCGGTACCTGCAACACCATGGGCACCGCCTCGACCATGGCCTGCATGGCCGAATCGCTCGGTACCTCGCTGCCGCACAATGCCGCCATTCCCGCCGTGGACGCGCGCCGCTACGTGCTGGCCCACATGTCGGGCATCCGCATCGTCGAGATGGTTCACGAAGACCTGAAACTGTCGAAGATCCTGACCCGCGAGAACTTTGAAAACGCCATCCGCACCAACGCCGCCATCGGCGGTTCGACCAACGCCGTGATCCACCTGAAAGCCATCGCCGGCCGTATCGGCGTGGACCTGGAGCTGGAAGACTGGACCAAGATCGGCCGCGGCACCCCGACCATCGTCGACCTGCTGCCATCGGGCCGCTTCCTGATGGAAGAGTTCTACTACGCCGGCGGCCTGCCGGGCGTGATCAAGCGCCTGGGCGAGGGCAACCTGCTGCCGCACAAGGACGCGCTGACCGTCAATGGCAAGACCATCTGGGAAAACTGCAAGGACGCGCCGATCTACGACGAAGAAGTGATCCGCCCGCTGGCCAAGCCGCTGATCGAAGACGGCGGCATCTGCATCCTGCGCGGTAACCTGGCCCCGCGCGGCGCCGTGCTCAAGCCTTCGGCCGCCACCCCGCGCCTGATGCAGCACACCGGCAAGGCCGTGGTGTTCGAAGACTTCGAGCACTACAAGTCGCGCATCCTCGATCCGGACCTGGACGTCACCGCCGACTCGATCCTGGTGATGAAGAACTGCGGCCCGAAAGGCTATCCGGGCATGGCCGAAGTAGGCAATATGGGCCTGCCGCCCAAGCTGCTGGCCCAGGGCGTGACCGACATGGTGCGCATCTCGGACGCGCGCATGAGCGGCACCGCCTACGGCACCGTGGTGCTGCACGTGGCCCCTGAAGCGATGGCCGGCGGCCCGCTCGGCGTGGTCAAGGACGGCGACAGCATCACCCTGGACTGCAAGGGCGGCGCGCTGAACCTGAACATTTCGGACGAAGAGATGAAGGCACGTCTGGCCGCGCGCGCCGAGAGCCAGCCGAAGGGCGCCAAGTCCGGCTACCAGCAGCTCTACATCGACCATGTGCTGCAGGCCGACGAAGGCTGCGACTTCGACTTCCTGGTCGGTTGCCGCGGTTCGGCCGTGCCGCGCCACTCCCATTAACACAAGCCAAGAACTTGCCGCCGCCCGCACCTCCCCCCTCTCCTCGTTGCGGGCGGCTGTGCAAGTACTGAACCTGGAGAAGTCATGCTAATCGTTCAATTCAAAAATGAAGCCGGCCAGCGCCGCATCGGCCTGCTGGACCAAAACACCATCCGCGAAATCGACGGCGTCGAGACCACCTATGCCCTGGCACAGGAAGCGATCCGCTCCAAGACCTCGCTGGCCGCACTGGCGACCGCCAAAGCCGGCAAGCTTGAACACGCCTACGATGCCGTGGCCAAGGCCGGCCGCATCCTGGCGCCGCTGGACCACGCCGATCCGGCCCACACCTACGTCACCGGCACCGGCCTGACCCACCTGGGCAGCGCCGACGCGCGCGACGCGATGCACAAGAAAATCGGCGGCGACGTCGAGACCCTGTCGGACTCGATGAGGATGTTCCGCATGGGCGTCGAAGGCGGCAAGCCTGCCGAAGGCCAGCGCGGCGTGCAGCCGGAATGGTTCTACAAGGGCGACGGCTCGATCGTGCGCGCGGCCGGCCAGAGCCTGCCGATGCCTGAATTCGCGCTCGACGGCGGTGAAGAGCCGGAAATCGCCGGCCTGTACGTGATCGGCGAGGACGGCCAGCCATACCGCGTCGGCTACGCCATCGGCAACGAATTCTCCGACCACATCACCGAGCGCCAGAACTACCTGTACCTGGCCCACTCCAAGCTGCGCGTGTGCAGCGTCGGCCCGGCCCTGCTGGTGGGCGAGCTGCCAGCGCACATCGACGGCACCTCGCGCGTCATCGGCACCGACGGCAACGTGCGCTGGCAAAAGCCGTTCGTCTCGGGCGAACAGAATATGTCGCACACCATCGCCAACCTGGAGTACCACCACTTCAAGTACGGCCTGTTCACCCGTCCGGGCGATGTGCACATCCACTTCTTCGGCACCGCCACCCTGAGCTTCGCCGAGAACATCAGCGTCAAGCCGGGCGAAGCCTTCGAAATCGAAGCGCCGGCCTTCGGCCCCGCGCTGCGCAACAACCTGGTGGTCGAAGAGAGCACCTTCAAGAAAGTGAATACCTTATGAGTGGCAGCATCACTGGCGACGCGCTGATCGGCGGCGTTGCCGTCAAGGGCGCGGGCGGTTCGTTCCAGGCTTTCAATCCGGCCCTGCGCAGCGCGCTCGCGCCGGCGTTCCACATGGTCAGCGCCGAGCAGATCGACCAGGCCTGCCGCCTGGCCGACGCCGCCTTCGACCCGTTTCGCGCTACCTCCAACGAAGAGCGCGCCCGCTTCCTGGAAACCATCGCCGCCCAGATCATCGAGATCGGCGACGAACTGATCGAACGCGCGATGATGGAGACCGGCCTGCCGCGCGCCCGCCTGGAAGGCGAACGTGGCCGCACCACCGGCCAGCTCAAACTGTTCGCCGACCTGCTGCGCGAAGGTTCGTGGGAAGACCCGCGCATCGACAGCGCACTGCCGGAGCGCCAGCCGCTGCCGCGTCCCGATCTGCGCTATCGCCTGATCGGCGTCGGTCCGGTGGCCGTTTTCGCGGCCAGCAACTTCCCGCTGGCGTTCTCGGTGGCCGGCGGCGACACCGCCTCGGCGCTGGCAGCCGGCTGCCCGGTGGTCCTGAAAGCCCACTCGGCGCATCCGGGCACCTCCGAACTGGTGGCGCGCGCGGTGGTCAAGGCCGTCAAGCTGTGCAATCTGCCCGCTGGCGTGTTCGCGCTGCTGACCGGCACCGGCAACGGCATCGGCCAGACCCTGGTGGCCCATCCGGCCATCAAGGCGGTCGGCTTCACCGGCTCGCGCTCGGGCGGCACCGCGCTGATGGCCGTGGCCGCAGCGCGTCCGATCCCGATTCCGGTGTACGCCGAAATGAGCAGCATCAACCCGTTCATCCTGCTGCCGCACGCACTGGCTGCGCGCGGCGAGCAGATCGCCGCCGGCTTTGCCGCCTCGCTGACCATGGGCGTGGGCCAGTTCTGTACCAACCCCGGGCTGGTGCTGGCGCTCGATTGCCCCGAGCTCGACAAGTTCGCCGTCAAGGCCGGCGAAGCGCTGGCCAAGATCGACGCGGCCACCATGCTCACCGCC
>CBFGOU010000049.1:0-14468 GCA_965650445.1 uncultured Oxalobacteraceae bacterium
TGATGGCGCGCGCGCGGGCATTGGCACCGTCCGGCAGCAGGCCCGCATGGCGCTCGGCGATATGGAACACGATCGCCCCTGTCTCGAACACAGCGAGACCGTCTTCCTCGTAAGTGGGAATCTGGCCGAAAGGATGAAGCGCCAGATGCGCCGGCTCCTTCAATGCACGGAATGAAACAAGGCGAACCTCGTAGGGCTGCCCCACCTCTTCCAGCGCCCAGCGCACGCGGGTGTCCCGCGCCAGGCCCTTGCCACCATCGGGGGACCGTTCAAAGGCGGTAATCGTGATTGTCATCGTGAGCCCTCCCCGGGCTACCGTATCTCATGGAACAAGGAATTGGACTTCACGCGCGTCCTTGCTCCAGCAGGGACAGCAACTCTTCAGTACTTACCGGCTTTACCAGATGATAATCGAATCCGGCAGCCTCAGACTGTTGCCTGTCGTGCGGCTGGCCGTAGCCGGAAACGGCAATCAACTGTGAATGCGCTACCGCCGGCATTGTTCTCAGGCTGGCCGCCAGCTCCCTGCCGTCCATGTCGGGCAGACCGATGTCGAGCAGACAAACATCCGGCGCGGTCGCCTGCGCCGTGCAAATGGCATCGCCTCCGGTGTGCGCAAGCACCACCTGGTGGCCGGCCATCTCCAGCAACATCTCGAGCATTTTTGCTGCGTCGACGTTGTCATCGACGATCAGCACGCGCAGGCTCCGGCCTGCCGGTGACTGCGCATCGCCAGAAGCCGCATCGTCCGTGCGCGCCTCGGCCACGTCCCGCAGCGGCAAACGTACGGCAAATGTACTGCCCAGACCCGGACCGGGGCTGTCGGCGCTGACCGACCCACCGTGGGCAAGCACCAGGCTTCTGACGAGCGCCAGGCCGACGCCCAAGCCGCCCTGGGACCAGTTCGAGGACCGCTCCCCCTGAACAAACAGCTGAAACACCTTGTCGACCAGCTCGGGCGCCATGCCGACCCCGTTATCGGACACCTTCAGCTCGACTTCGCCTGCTGCGAGACGAAGCTGCACGTCCAGCCTGCCGCCGGCAGGCGTATATTTCGCGGCATTGGTCAGGATATTGGCCACCACCTGGACAAGACGCTTGTAATCGCCCCCTATCCAAGCCGGCTGGTCCGCCATGTTGACGCAAACCTCGTGCGACATGCTGCTGACCAGGGGCGCCACCTGCTCCATCGCGGCCGTCAGAACATCCCGAAGATCCAGCGGGTCATGGGCCAATTCAATGAGCCCGCGCGTCACCCGCGCCACATCGAGCAAGTCATCGAGCAGCGCGGCCAGATGTCCGGCTTGCCGCGCGACGATGGCAGCCGTTTCCTTCACGCGTTGCGGATTTGATGCGGTCAATTTCAGCGACTCGGCGGCTGCGGAAATCGGGGCAAGCGGATTGCGCAGCTCATGCGACAGCATCGCCAGAAACTCGTCTTTGGCTTGATTCATGTGCGTCATCTCGGTGAGCAAGGCTTCGCGCTCGCGATGGGCCTGCTCAAGACGAAGCCGGTCCGTCGAATCGCGCGTGAAGCACCGCGTATAGCGCAACTTGCCGTCGACAAAGCAGCCGTTCGAATAAATCAGCACATGCTTGACGGAGCCGTCCTTGCAGCGCAGCCGTGCCGGCTGATCGTAAAAAATTTCCCCCGTTTCCAGCCTCGCCAGCATGCTTTCTATGACGGGCTGATCGATGTGAAACTCCGCGACGTGGTGCCCGACATATTCTTCCCAGCGATAGCCCAGCATTGCCAACTCAGCCTTGTTCGCCCAGAGTATCGTGCCGTCGCTGCCGAGGCGCTGCAGCCCTTCGGCAGCATTGTTGACAAAATCGGCCAATTCCTGTTCCCGGTGGCGCAAGGTCTGGACCGCTTCCTGCGCACGGGTCAATTCCCCCTGAAGCGCCCGATTGCGCTGCTCCATTTCGACCACGCGCATGTGCAGGTCGAGCGATGGCGGCGATGACGGCGCATGGACCGCCTGGGAACACGCATGATCGTGCTCGCGGCATACCTGCTGGAATTTCGCCAACAGATCGACCGACGAAAACACGCTCCAGGGATACGCACAAAACAGGGAAAATTCATGTCCTCTGCCGTGCAGACCGTTCCATAATTGTTCAAGCCGGATCGCAGCATCATACAAGCCTTGCGCGCAAAGAATTGCGACCATCTCACCGAAGGCATGAACTGACCCGCTGCTCACGCAGGCGTCGCGAACAATCTTGCCGACGATGTTGTTGAAACGGTCCTCATCAGGCCAGCCGTTCACCATGAACTGCGCGAGTACCGCTTCGGCTTCAAAGACAATAAGCTCGCCGGGAAACCATGGCGACTGGTTGGCCTGGCTACCGAGCCCGGCCAGAATGCGGCGCAGGATACTGATGTGGTCCGCCGTTGCAATAACGATGGAAATACCGCCCGAGCGCAAGGCAACGTCGAGGAAATCGGCGACTTCCTCCAGCATTGATTCATCGTGATCGTAAAAGCGGACGACATGGCGCTCCTTACCGGAAGCGTTGGCGGGCAATGCGATATCCAAAATTCTCCCCGGCAAAAATCTAAAGTGCCAGTGCCCTGGCATCAGGTCCCTGCCGCTGTGTCGCCGCGCCGCCAAAGGACGCATGCTGTTGTTCAGGAGGCAATGTAGCCTCAGTTTACTCGAACATTGAATTCCTACTCACACCGTTGACGCCACCGCGCCCCCATCTCTCGTCACATTGCCGCAACAGCTATTCCGAGTGCACCCTTATCAAAATGGTCGACGAGGGCGGCGTAAGCCTCAAATCCGATATTGTCTCGGCCGGGCTACGCGTGAATTTCTAAACCGCGCCAGGTGCGGCGTTCGGCACCCATGCAGGCTTGTTCTCGATTCAAGTGCAACTAAATGGTTGCATTCATTCGTGTGGCACTCCATACTGACTTGAGCAACCAAATGGTTGCATCAACCTCCAGCCACCATCCAAGGAGCACACCATGAGTGCCGTACTCAACAGCGATACCGACCGCATCGAACGCAGCATCGTCATCAACGCGCCGCGCGAGCGCGTCTGGCATGCCCTGTCCAATCCCGAGAAATTCGGCGCCTGGTTTGGCGTCAATCTGGCCGGCCAACAATTCCTGCCTGGCCAGCGCACGCGCGGCAACTTCACGATCTGCGGCCATGAGGACGCCTTTTTCGATGTCGTCGTCGATCGCGTAGAACCGCAGCAATTGTTTTCCTTCCGCTGGCATCCGGGCGCCATCGATACCAGCGTGGACTACAGCAGCGAAACCCCGACCCTGGTGACCTTCACCCTGGACGACACACCAGACAAGGGCACCCTGCTCAAGGTGGTCGAATCCGGTTTCGACAATGTCCCGCCACACCGCCGCATGGAAGCGTTCCGGATGAACAATGCCGGCTGGGATGCGCAGATGGCCAATATTGTGCGCTATGTCAGCGCATAAGCCGCCATCGCCCGACACGCTGGCGGCGATCTTCGCCGCGCTGGGCGATCCCACGCGGCTCAAGCTGATCGCCCTGCTGTGCGCCGGCGGCGCCCTGTCGATCGCGCAATTGACGGCCAACACCGACATCAGCCGCCAGGGTGTCACCAAGCACTTGCAGGTACTGGCCGACGCCGGCGTCGTGCGCGACCTGAAGCTCGGGCGCGAGCGCCGCTGGCAATTGGAACCCGGCAGTATCGAAGAAGCGAAGCGCTCGCTGGAAGTGATCGGCAAGCAGTGGGACATGGCATTGGGCAACCTCAAGGCCTTTGTCGAGTCGGAGTGATTCCGCAAGCCGGTTGGGGGCGCTATAATTACCGGTTCCCCTAGCCAGGATTGCTGCCATGTCCCTCCTCGATCATCAACTCGAACTGCTTGCGCCCGCCAAAACCGCCGAGATCGGCCGCGAAGCCATCCTGCATGGGGCCGATGCGGTCTATATCGGCGGCCCGGCTTTCGGCGCGCGCCACAATGCCAGCAATCCGCTGGAAGACATCGCCGCCCTCACCGCCTTCGCCCACCGCTACCGGGCGCGCATCTTCGTGACCATGAACACGATCATGCATGACGCCGAGCTCGATTTGGCGCGCAAGCAGATCTGGCAGTTGTACGAAGCCGGGGTCGATGCCCTGATCATCCAGGACATGGGCCTGCTCGAACTGGACTTGCCGCCAATTCAGCTGCACGCCAGCACGCAGTGCGACATCCGCGGCGTGGACAAGGCGCGCTTTCTCGGGCAGGTCGGTTTTTCCCAGCTGGTGCTGGCGCGCGAATTGACGGTCGAACAGATTCGCGCCATCCGTGCCGAGGTCGACACGCCGCTTGAATACTTCGTCCACGGCGCCTTGTGCGTGGCGTTTTCCGGCCAGTGCTTTATCTCGCACGCCGACACCGGCCGCAGCGCCAACCGCGGCGATTGCTCGCAGGCTTGCCGCCTGCCCTACACCCTGTCCGACGGCCAGGGCCGCGTCGTGGCCTACGAAAAACATTTGCTGTCGATGAAGGACAACGACCAGAGCCGCAACCTGGAGGCGCTGGTCGACGCCGGCATTCGTTCCTTCAAGATCGAGGGCCGCTACAAGGACATGGGTTACGTCAAGAACATCACGGCCCACTATCGCCTGCTGCTGGACGAATTGCTGGAGCGCCGTCCGGAATTTGCGCGCGCCTCCAGCGGCCTCACCCAGGTGCTGTTCACCCCGGATGTCGACAAGAACTTCCATCGTGGCCACACGGACTATTTCGCCCAAGGCCGCCAGGACGATATCGGCGCCTTCGATTCGCCCAAGTATGTGGGGGTGGAGCTGGGCACGGTCATGCACATCGGCGCCGACCATTTCGATCTGCTGGCCAAGGCCGGCATGGCCAATGGCGACGGGCTCAACTACATGCACAAGCGCGCCACCGTGGGTGTGCAGGCCAACAAGGTGCAACTGCTGGGCCACGACGACGAGGGCCAGCGCTGGCGCGTGTATCCCAACGAACTGATCAACACCCTGCCGGGCCTGAAGCTCGGCACCCAGCTGCACCGCAACCGCGACCATCAGTGGGAATCGACGCTGAACAAGAAATCGTCCGAACGCAAGGTGGCGCTCGACCTGACCCTGAGCGAACACGCCGGCGGCCTGCGCCTGTCGCTGCGCGATGAAGACGGCATCGCCAGCAGTACCGACGCGGCCATTGCCCTGCAACCGGCCCAGCAGGCCGAACAGGCCGACACGGCACTACGCATTAGTCTGGGAAAGCTGGGCAATACGATGTTCGACGCCCGCAGCGTGTCGCTGAACCTGTCGCAGCCGTGGTTCGTGCCGACCGGGGCGATCAACGCGCTGCGGCGCGACGCCATTGCCGCGCACGAGCAGGCGCGTTTGCAGGCCTGGGAGCGCCCGCCGCGCAAGGCCCCGGCCGCGCCGCGCGCCATCTATCCGGACACCCAGCTGAGCTATCTGGCCAATGTGTATAACGAGAACGCGCGCGCCTTTTACCACAAGCACGGCGTGCAGCTGATCGCGGCGGCCTACGAGGCGCACGAAGAAGCCGGCGAGGTGTCGCTGATGATCACCAAGCATTGCCTGCGCTTTTCCTTCAACCTGTGCCCCAAGCAGGCCAAGGGCGTGCAGGGGGTGCAGGGCCAGGTGCGCGCCGAACCGATGACCCTGGTCAACGGCGACGAGCGCTACACCCTGCGCTTCGATTGCAAGCCGTGCGAAATGCACGTGGTGGGGGCGATGAAGCCGGGAATCCTGAAGTCGCCGCCCCCCTCCGCCGTGCCCTACAGTCCACTGGTATTCCATCGCCAGCGCCCGCGCGCCTGACCGGCGCGCTGTCAGGCGCTGGGCCGGTTCGGCAGCTTCCTGGCCGACAGGTAGATCGAGTACAGGGCCGACAGGCCCACCAGCGCATAAACCAGGCGTGACAGCGTGCTCATTTCGCCGAAGATTGCCGCGACCAGGTCGAACTCGAACAGGCCGACCAGGCCCCAGTTCAGTCCGCCGATGATCAACAGCACCATCGCGACCCAGTCCACGGCGTTCATCCGGTTGCCGCCCACATGCTCATCGGCCGTGTGTGTAATAGCCATCGTGCTTCTCCCTTACATGATTGAAAAGGCCGGGCGCGCGGTGTGCGCGCCCGGAGCAAGCAGTGTAGGCAGGGGAATGGCGGCGGCGGGTCAGCGCCACGTCCCGGACGGCGTAGGACGATGACTCAGAATCGACACACTTGTTTTGGCGCCATTGCGGCGCCAACAGGCAGGCTTACTGCTGACGCTGATTGCGGCGGCGCGACACCAGCAGTGCGGCAGCCAGTCCCACCCCGAACAGGCCGGCCGGTTCCGGCACCTCGGCATCGGCAAGGGTGAAGTCGTCCATGGCAAAGGCGCCGCGGTCGCGGCTGATGACCAGCTTGGATACGTCATTGAACGCGGCGGCGATGAAGCTGTAGGTGCTGCCGATGCCCACATTGCCGGTGCTGCCGATCAGGTGATTGGCGGCGTCGTAGGCGCTGATATTGATCCACGAGGCTTTGGTCGACGACGTGTTCGGCGTCACGAACCACGCGCCGGCAAAGTCGAACAGGCTGCCGCTGGTGATGGCCAGGTTGTTGGCGCCCCCGTTGTTGACAAAATTGGTGCCGGAGTGGGCCGCATTATTGTAGCCGGCATACGTGGTGTCGCCCAAATAGAAATTGCTGTTCCAGGTCAACCCGCCATACGAGGGGAAGTTCGACATACTCGTCAGCATCACCTCGCCATCATCCTGGTCGGGGGTCAGGCTCTCGAAATCGAGCACGGTGGCGTGGGCGGCGATCGATACGCCAAAGCTGGCAATCAGCGCAAACATCAGTTTTTTCATGGTCTTACCTCTATCTCTGTGCGTGGGCTTACTTGCAAACGTCGCCGCTGAATGTTGGAATCGCGGACGGGGAACCGGACACCGTCATGCCGAACTCCATCGTCGCGCCCGGATAGATATTGTGGTTCCAGTCGAAATTATCGGTGGCCGAGTAGGTCGGCGAGGCGCCGCTCACCGCCGCGTTCCAGAAGCCCTGCACCACCGAGTTGTCGCTGTAGGTCCAGTTCACGGTCCAGCCGCTGATCACGCTGTTGCTGTTGTTGGTGATCTTGACGGCGACGTTGTAACCGCTTCCCCACGAGGCCGTGATCACGTACTCGCACTTGTTAACCGGCACGCTTGGCGCCGTGCCTGGCGTGACCGGCGCCACCGTCACCTCGCCCAGATCCGAGACCACGCCGTAGGCAATGCCGCGGCCGACGGTGCTCATGTACACCATGCCATAGGTATTCATATCGCCCAGCACGAACTGGCCGTTGCCCGTCCCGCCAAACTGGTGGGCATCGTCGTTGACGCGCATCCAGCTGGCGCCCTTGTCGATCGAGCGCAGCAGGCCGTGCACGGTGCCCACCGTGCCCCACATATACATGGCAGGATAGTCCGTATCGGGCGCGGCCTTGCCGAAGCCGACCGAGCCGCAGCTGTTGACGGTGCCGATCTTGGCGAAAGTGGCGCCGGAATCGGTCGAGTGCACCAGGCCGCCGCCGTTCAGGCAGGCCCAGATGTCGCCTTCGCGGCCGGGCACGGTGCGGATGAGGTTCGAGCCGCCGCTGGCGATGGTCGAGCGCGTCGCGAAGCTGGCGCCGCCGTCGGTGCTGACCAGGAAGTTGCCGTTGTCGTAGGCGTAGAACTTGGCCGGGTTGACCGGGTCGGCGACCGGGCGCGCATTGCTTGCGCTCAGGCCGGTGACCGGCGTCCAGCTGCTGCCGAAGTTGACCGAGCGGTAGCTGGTTGCCGAATTCTCCGGGCTGTGCAGCAGCACCGCGCCGTCGGCCGACAAGGCCAGCTTGCCTCTGGCGCCGTTCATGACGGCCGCCTGGGTCCAGCTGGCGCCGCTGTTGGTCGAGTAGTACATCTGCGAACTGCCCACCCGCGCCATGTTGCGGGTGTCGAGGGCCGCCACGGCCAGGCCGGTGGTGGTGCCCATTTGCGGCGTGTGGATGGGGCCGTACACGGCCGGGTCGCTGTGCATGAAGCCGTCGTAATCGCCGATCGCCGAGATCATGGGCAGGCCAGCCACGCTCACGGCGTCGAGCGGCACGGTTTCTTCCAGGCCGGCCACGTCGAAGCTCCAGGCGCCCTGGTCGATATTGTTATTGCGGAACAGGCCGTTGCCCGAGGTGACCAGCACGCTCTTGCCATCGAAAGGATCGAACTCGACCGAGCCGGCCCAGTGGATGGCGTGGTTGTCGACCCACGACACGCCCTTGTTATCGAGCGTGAAACCGCGCGCGACAATATCGGTCCAGGTGCGGCCGCGGTCGCTGGAAGTGTAAATCCGGTCGCCGTAGGCGTTGCCGTACTGCTGCTTCCAGGTATTGATGGTACTGGCGATCAGGTGCTTGGAGTTGGCGGGATCGACGCTGATGCCGCCGAAGGCGCTGGTGATGCCGCTCGGCGTCACGTTGACCCAGTTGACGCCGAGGGTATCGAATTCCCAGATCTGGCCCTGGTCCATCGGCTCGTCGGTGCCGGCGTGCGGACCGCTGCCGTTGGCGTAGGTCACGTACATCCTGCCGGTGCTGCCGAGTGCGGCGCGCTGCGGCAGCAGGCCGCTAGGGCCGCCCTCGACCGCTTCGAACGTGTCGCCCGCGTCATAGCTGACGTACAGATTGGGGCCGACGGCGTTCGAGCGCGAAACGCCGACGTACAGGCGCTGCGCCTGGCCGTCGACGACACTCTTCGGGTCGAGCAGCACGAAGCTGACGCCGTTGTCGTTGGGCGTGGCGGTCACGTCCAGGCCCGCCAGTCGGCTCCAGGTGGCACCCGAATCGGTGCTCTTGAACAAACCGTTGCGGCGCGTGCCGACGTACAGGACATTGCTCGAGCCAGGGTCGACCTGCAGCTTCTCGCCCGACTGGCGCCCCATGCCGTTGCCGTGCGCCTTGAATTGGGACGATACATCCGTGACGGTGAACGTCTTGCCGTAGTCGGTCGAGCGCATGATCGCGGTTTTGCCGCCGCTTAAGTAGCTGGTGCCAGCCAGCATGTAGACGTTGGCCGCGTTCTTCGGGTCCACCGCCAGGGATTCAATGCCCAGGTAGCCGGTTTCGGTATCCGATACCCAGTCCGTCAGCGCGACCCAGCGTGCGGCGCTCGGGTCCCAGCGGTAGGCGCCGCCGACGTCGGTGCGTACGTACACGACGCCGCGCTCGCTCTTGCTGGGGATAATGCCGGTGACGAAACCGCCGCCGCCGATGGCGACCGAATCCCAGTGGTAGTTTTCTGCGTTGGAATTTGCTGCCGACAACAGGCCAGCGGCCAACAGCACGACGATGCGCTTCAGTTTCATAGCTCTCACTTTATAGTAATTGTTGGATGCTCGGCAGCCTCATCGGGCTCTCCTGTGCCGTAAGTGCATTCTCACCATACCTATGTTGCAACACAATTGCGAATATCACCAAATATAACTATGAATTCTCACAAGCACTACTTGCCCTGTTCCGGGTAGCCGGTGCACGACGGTAGCGCATGCTGCACCGCACAAGTGCTGCGGGAGCGCCCCAAGATGGACATTTTCCCTGCTGAAACCCCTCCTTGCCCCGCACAGGTGCGCAAGCGCACCGTAAAGTTGCACTGCATGCATATCTTGGTGCGCGCAGGTTTGCCTGGATGTGCATGTCCAGCGGCATCAAACAATGCTCCAGTGGCAGATACGCCACACTGCGGGCCAGGCCCGCTTTTTGCTAACCGTCCAATGCGTACAGACAAAGCGCAAACACTTTGTTTTTAATTGACCAGCCGTAGCGATGCGGAATTAGCGGGAGACACATATGTCGTACTTAGCGCCTTCAGAATTTGTAGTGAAAATGGTGGATGCAGGCGAATCCAAAATCTTGATGGCAACCCGGGATAGCCTGATCCGTGCCTACATGGCTGGCGCCATCCTCGCGCTGTCGGCCGTGTTCGCCGTCCACTGCTCGGTCACCACCGGCGTGCCCCTGATTGGCGCCATCCTGTTCCCGGTCGGCTTTTGCATGCTGTATCTGCTGGGCTTCGACCTGCTGACCGGCGTGATGGTGCTGACCCCGCTGGCCCTGCTCGACAAGCGCCCCGGCGTGACCCTGGGCCGCGTGCTCAAGCACTGGGGTGTCGTCTTCACCGGCAACTTCCTCGGCGCACTGACCGTTGCCATCCTGATGGCCATCGTGTTCACCTTCGGCTTCACCGAGCAGCCAAGCAAGGTCGGCGCCGCGATCGCCGGCATCGGCGAAGCGCGCACGCTGGGCTACGCCGCGCACGGCGCCATGGGCATGCTGACCCTGTTCGTGCGCGGCATGCTGTGCAACTGGATGGTGTCGACCGGCGTGGTCGGCGCGATGATCTCCACCACCGTGGGCGGTAAAGTGATCGCCATGTGGATGCCGGTCATGGTGTTCTTCGCCATGGCTTTCGAGCACTCGGTCGTGAACATGTTCCTGTTCCCATCGGCGATGCTCATGGGCGGCAACTTCTCGATCATGGACTACATTATCTGGAACGAGATTCCGACCGTGCTCGGCAACCTGGTCGGCGGCCTGACCTTCACCGGCCTGACCCTGTACACGACCCACATCAAGACCCTGCCAAAGCGCGATCTGCGTAAAGCCGCTTAATCGGCTCGGTTAGAATCCAAAGAGCTTCAGCGCCCACGGCCTGAAGCTCTTTCTTATATGTGAAAGCGGGTTGCGGCGTGAAAATCTCGGTCGGACAATATTCGGATAAGGGACGCAAGGAGGTCAATCAGGATTTCCACGGCGTATATGTACCGCGCGAGCCGCAGCTCAGTTCCAAAGGCATCGCGGTGGCGATTGCCGACGGCATCAGCACCAGCAACGTCAGCCACATTGCCAGCCAGGCCGCCGTGACCGGGCTGTTGGACGACTACTATTGCACTTCCGATGCATGGTCGGTCAAGACCTCGGTCGAGCGGGTGCTGGTGGCCACCAATTCCTGGCTGTATTCGCAGACCCAGCAAAGCCAGGGGCGCTACGACAAGGACCGCGGCTACGTCTGCACGCTCTCCGCGATGGTGCTCAAGTCGACCACCGCGCACGTTTTCCACGTCGGCGACACGCGCATCTACCGCCTGCACCCGCACGCGCTCGAACAGCTCACCACCGACCACCGTATTTTCGTCGCACCCAACCAGAGCTATCTGGGACGCGCGTTCGGCGTCAACGCCCAGCTGGAAATCGATTACCGTACCTTTGCGCTCGAACCGGGCGAAATCTATCTCCTCGCAACCGACGGCGTGTACGAATTTGCCGACGCCGCCTTCATCCGCTCCGCCATCGCGACCAGTGCGAGCGACCTGGACACGGCGGCGCGCATGATCGTCGAGCACGCCCTGGCGGCAGGCTCCCACGACAACCTGACCGTGCAGCTGGTGCGCATCGACGAGTTGCCGCGCGCGGCGGCCAACGAACTGGTGCAGCATCTGTCCAGCCTGCCCTTCCCGTCCCTGCTGGAGGCACGCGCCGATTTCGATGGATTCAGGATCGTGCGCGAAGTGCGCGCCAGCAGCCGCAGCCATATTTATCTGGCGCTCGACAGCGAGACCGAGCAGCTGGTGATCCTCAAGACGCCGGCGGTCGACATGCAGGGCGACCCGGCCCATATCGAGCGCTTCCTGATGGAAGAATGGGTGGCGCGCCGCATCAACAGCGCCCATGTGCTCAAGCCCTGCGCACAAACGCGCAAGCGCAACTATGTGTACGTGGTCACCGAATACATCGAGGGCCAGACCCTGACGCAATGGATGGTCGACAATCCCAGGCCGGACCTGGAAACCGTGCGCGGTATCATCGAGCAGATCGCCAAGGGCTTGCGCGCCTTTCACCGGCTGGAAATGCTGCACCAGGACCTGCGTCCCGATAACATCATGATCGACACCACCGGCACCGTGAAGATCATCGACTTCGGCTCGACCAGCGTGGCCGGCGTGGCCGACATGGTCGTCCAGGACGAGCAGCGCATGCTGGGCGCGGCCCAGTACGCGGCGCCGGAACTGTTTATCGGCGGCGAAGCGTCGGTGTATTCGGACGTGTATTCGCTGGGCGTGATCGCCTATCAAATGTTGACCGGCCAGCTGCCCTACGACGTGCAGGTGCCGAAGATCAAGACCACAGCCCAGCAACGCAATCTGCGCTACCAGTCGGCGCTCGATATCGACCGCGGCATTCCGCGCTGGATCGACGCGGCCTTACACAAGGCGGTGCATCCGCAGCCTTACAAGCGCTACGAGGAAGCGGCGGAATTCGTGTTCGACCTGCGCCATCCGAACAAGGAATTCCTCACGCGCACACGACTGCCGCTCATCGAACGGAACCCGGTGATCTTCTGGAAAGGGGTGTCCTGCGTCCTGCTGGCGGTGCTGATCGTGCTGCTGGCCTACGACGCCAACGTCAGATAGGCTTGTCGTCACGCGCAGGCGGGGACGACGAGGTGATCGGTCAATGCCTGGCGCAGCAGGGACGCCGTTTCCGCGTCCCCGACAATGCCGTCCACATCCACGCCGCGCCGAAGCGGAACCACTACCGACGCCAGCAGGTTCAGATTCATCGTCACGATGATCTCGGCCAAGGCCGCCTGCGCATGCACGGCGCGGCCGGATGCGTTGAGCAGCAACACCGGCTTGTGCCCCAGTTCCGCGCACCCCACGACCCAGTCGAGCGCATTCTTGAACGCTCCCGGCACGCCATGCGCGTATTCAGGGCTGGCGATGAGGATGGCGTCACTGGCGCACATGGCCGCGCGCAATCGCTGCGCCTGCGGCGGCAACGCATCTTCCAGGTCGGGAGAAAACAGCGGCAAGTACCCCAGTTCCTCATATACGCCGATGCGCACGCCGGGCGGCGCCAGACGCGCGGCCGCATGCAGCAGCGCGGTATTGGTCGAACCGCGCCGCAAACTGCCGGACAGGGCAATCACCTGCAAGTGTCGATCGTGCAATTAAGCTCCAGGGGAGGGAAACCGCACGATTATAGACTCAGGATTTGGGCGCCGCACTGTACAGCGGCGCAACCGTGGGAATCAGCCCGCGCAGCGTGGCAATGCGCGATTCGTCGGTCGGGTGGGTAGACAGGAAGGCAGGAGGCTGGTTGCCCTGGCTGGCCTGCGCCATTTTTTGCCACAGGCTGACCGAGGCGTTCGGATCGAAACCGGCGCGGGCGGCCAGCTCCAGGCCGATCTTGTCGGCTTCGACCTCGTTCTTGCGCGAATTGGGCAGCCCATACAGCACATCGGCAAACTGTTGGGCGACCTGCACCTGGCTCTCGCCCGCGCCGAGCGCGCCCATGGCCGCCGCCGCAAGCACGTTCTGCGCCGCGGCCTGGGACACCCGTTCGCGGCCATGCTCGCGCAGCGCGTGGGCGATTTCATGGCCCAGCACCATGGCCAGCTCGTCATCGGTAATCTGCAGCTTGCGCAGCAGGCCGGTATACACGGTAATCTTGCCGCCGGGACCGCAGCTGGCGTTGACCACAGGCTGGTCGATCAGGGCCAGCTCCCAGTTCCAGTTGGCGGTGTCGGGCCGGAACACCGGCGCCTGCCGTTTCAGCCGGTCGGCAATGCGGCCGATGCGTTCCAGTTCCGGGCCGCTCTCGACCAGCATGCCGGCCGCGCGCGCCTTGTCGTTCTGATCCTTGAAGTTGACGGCGGCCATGTTGTCGACCGTCGCAGCGGGGACGATCAGCAATTGGCGGCGGTCCACGTCGACCGCGCCGGGCGCGGTGGTCGAGGAACAGGCGGCAAGCAAGGCCGTCAGGGCGGCCGTTGCGGCAAGGCGGCAGGCGCTGTGCATGGCGGGCCTCTCCTCAGTGCAGCGCCGTCATCGCATAGCCCTTCTCGGCGATCTGCTCGTTCAGGTGCTCGATGTCGTAGTCGGGAATGTGGTTGCTGGCGTCGTCGACTTCGACCGCCTTGGCCTCGACTTGCCAGTCGGTATTGGTTGCCTCTTCCGGAATCCGGCGGTCTTCGGGGACGGCCAGATAGGAGAATTTGCCGCCGTTTTCGGCCCTGCGGTAGATGTCCAAACGCATGATAATGTCCTTTGTCGATGATGAGTTCATGCCGGTCCCGCTGGAACCAGCATCGCTCCCTCAACTTAGCCTTGTATGGCTGGGACGTCTGTTAATTAGCGAACATTCACCGGGCTGGAGCACGGCCCAGCACGCGTGCCGGCAGCATGACGATGGCGCGCAGCAGCGCGAACACGGCCTCGACGCTGACGCCGATCAGGCGGAACGGCAATAACAGCAACCAGACGAGGGGATACAGAAACAGGGCCAGCAAGGCGAGCGGCCAGCAGGCCACCAGCAAGACCAGCCACAGTAAGAAGCCGAACATCGCTATCTCCCAAGAAAGTGAACGGATGACGGCACTGTAAGGCTGGGTAGCAGGCGCCGCAACGGCGCTGCGACAAA
>CBFGOU010000050.1:0-14460 GCA_965650445.1 uncultured Oxalobacteraceae bacterium
ATTGATGAAGCCTGTCTTCTGCAAGCCGATTTCCCAATCCGGCGAGGCCACCAGATAATTGGTGTTGTGGTAATTCATCATGCGCCCGCCCGCGTCGACGGTGGATTTCGGATCGGTCGAATATTCCCGCAGCAAGGGTTCCTGATACGCGTACGCGGCCAGCCTGGCCAGATCGCGCGCGCTGGCCACGTTTCTGCTCGACAGGCCGCTGGAATCCACGTAACGCGTCTCCGTCATGCCGAGCTCTTGCGCCTTGGCATTCATCGCCGAGACAAAGCCGGCCATGCCACCGGGGAAATTGCGGCCCAGCGCGGCAGCAGCGCGGTTTTCCGAACTCATCAGCGCGATATGCAGCAGGTTGCCCCGCGTCATGCGCGAGCCCACGCTCAGGCGTGAGCGGGTGAATTTTTCGTGATCGACATCGTCTTCGGTAATCGTGATGACTTCGTCCATGTCCTGCTTGGCCTGGACAACGATCAGGCCAGTCATCAGCTTGGTGATCGAGGCGATTGGCAAGGCAACGTCCGGGTTCTTCGCGAACAAGACTTCGAAATTGCTCTGGTCGATCACGAAGGCCACGTTGGACTTGAGGTCTAGCGGATCGCGCGTCATGTTCAGGCCGGCGCGGTCGCCGAAGCTGCGCGCGATCACTTCCTGGGTGGCACCAGCGCTCAGCACGCGCTGATACACCACGCGGCGCTTGCCTTTGACCATGATCGTGCGGCGCACCAGCATACTGCGCGGTGCGGCGCTCACCCGCCCCGGCCTCGCCACGGCGCGTTTTCTGACATGCGATTTCGCCGCCACATGCTTCTTGGATTTGGTCGCAGAGCTCGCGTGACCTGTCTTGGACCATGCCTGGACCGGGGCCACCGCAATCAGAAAGGAAATGAGGGTGCCGAGGGCAAACTTGAACATCTGTACATCCTTCAAACAAGCAGTAAGGGGGACCTCGACAAACCTACTGCGTGGCGCAATTTTCGCGGTCCCCCAAGGTATCGATGAGTGTAACAAAGGATTGAGCGATAGCAAGAGAATTTAACATTCCTCACAACAGCTTTTGCCGACATACAACGACCGGTACCGCACTGTTCCGCATCCCTGAAGTGTACGCGCTTATTCGATCAATCGCGTAAAGCTCGCTATCTTGTCGCGCTCGGTCTGCAGGGTGTTTTCGATCTTGCAATGACGCATGAAGGCCCCTATTTCCTTACAACAAACGCCACACCGGTCACCGCCAGCGCCATCCCGGCCAGGCCGAGCAGGCTGAAGGCCTCGCCGAACATGAGCCAGGCCATCAGCGCGGTGGTCGGCGGCGTCAGGTACAGCAGGCTGGTGACCTGGGTGGCATTGCTGCGACGAATCAGTTTAAACAGCAGAAAGATCGCGCCGATCGACAGGGCGAAGATCGACCACAGCAAGGCGGCGGTAAAACGCGGCGTCCAGTTCACGGTGGCAAGGCTCGGGCGCAAATCTTCGAAGAGCCAGGCCAGCGGCAACAGCAAGGCGGCGCTCGCGGCGAACTGGATCACCGAACCGGTGCGCAAATCGAACGAGGGGCAATAATGCTTCTGATACATCGTCCCCACCGTAATCGACAGCAAGGCAAACACCGAATACACGATCGCCAGCGGCGCCAGCCCCACCAGCGAAATCTTGGCATACACCACCAGTGCCACCCCGCCCAGTCCCAACGCCAGGCCCAGCCACTGCAGCGGCCTCACCTTTTCGCCGATCAAAGGCGCGGCGGCGGCCGTTAGAATCGGCTGCATGCCGACAATCAAAGCCGACAACCCGGCGGGCATGCCCAGCTTGATCGCGCCCCACACGCCGCCCAGATAACCCGCCTGCAACAATAAACCGGCCACGGCCACGTGGCCAATCCGGCCGACCGGCCATGGCGCTTTCCAGATCAACACGCAGGGATACAGGATCAGCAGCACGCCGATGCAGCGAATAAACAGAAAGGTGAGCGGCGGCGCGTACGGCAAGCCGAACTTGGCGACAATGAATCCGGTGCTCCACAGCAAAACAAAGAAGACCGGTACAGGAGAAAACCAGGCAACAGATTGTCGCTACGCAACATTATTTAAAGACATTTTTGATATATATCAAATTAAATCGCTTGACGAAGCGACAAGTTGTGCAAACCGTCAACTGAAAAACCGGGCGCGCGCCAAGTCTAGCATGCTCTGCCCTACCGTCTCGGCGGAGCCCGTTTTCCCTATGAAAGACGGCATTTTTATCGCATCAATGGTCGCGAAGAATAAGCAAATAAGTGCTCGTAAGAGCTGTTGGCGAGGAATTGGTGCACCGCACAAAAAGCGCTTGACTCGCCTGTTTAATTCAGTAGAATAGGCCTTGTTGCGCTGCACAACACAGATTGTTCAGCGTGGGTACCACAATAACCTGCGTCACCGGTTCTTAGCAGCATGATCGAATAACCGTATTTCCTACCTGGAGAACACCTATGTTTGCAATCCCTGAACAGTTTTCGAACGCCACCAAAGCCAATCTGGAATCGCAGTTTGCCATCTTCTCGTCGCTGACCTCGAAGGCCTTCGAAGGCATCGAGCGCCTGGCTGAACTGAACATCACCGCCGCCAAGGCAACGCTGGAAGAATCGTCGGCTACCGCCAAGCAACTGCTGAGCGCCAAGGATCCACAAGAATTCTTCTCGCTGACCGCTGCGCAAGCCCAGCCAACCACCGAGAAAGCCATTTCCTACGGCCGTCAACTGGCCGCGATCGCTGCCGGCACCCAGGCTGAATTCAGCAAGGCTGCTGAAGCACAAATCGCTGAAACCAACCGCAAAGTGATCTCGCTGGTTGACGAAGTGACCAAGAACGCGCCTGCCGGTTCGGAAAACGTTGTTGCCGCAATCAAAGCCACCATCGGCAACGCCAATGCTGGTTACGAGCAACTGACCAAGACCGCCAAGCAAGCTGCTCAAGCTGTTGAAAACAATGTCAACGCCGCCGTGACCCAGTTCACCGCCGCTGCTCAGAAAGTCGCTGCCAAGCAAGCGTAAATGCCGCCGCCCGGTGCGCCGGGCTGCAATCAAAAAAGCCTCGTTTCCACGAGGCTTTTTTTATTCTCCCAGATAGGCCGCCTTCACGCGCGGATCGTGCAGCATGTCGCACGCGTTGCCGGTCATGATAATGCTGCCCGAATCCATTACATAACCGCGGTGCGCCGCTTCCAGCGCCAGCTTGGCGTTCTGTTCGACCAGCAAGATCGTGATCCCCTGCGCCGACACATCGCGGATCACCTCGAAGATCTTTTCGACCATGATCGGCGACAAACCCATCGATGGCTCGTCCAGCAGCAACAGTTGCGGGTGACTCATCAATGCGCGCGCCATGGCCAGCATCTGCTGCTCGCCACCCGACAAGGTGCCCGCCAGCTGAGCAGCTCGCTCCTTCAGACGCGGAAACACCGTAAACCATTTCTCGATATCGGCATCGATCCCGGCCTGGTCGTCGCGCGTGTACGCGCCCATCAGCAGGTTTTCCATGATCGACATGCGGGTGAACACACCCCGTCCTTCCGGCACCATGACCAGCTTCCGGCGCACCAGCTCGAACGACTTGACGCCCTGCAAGCGCTCACTCTGATAACTGATCACACCCTCCACACTGCACGGGGGCAACGTTCCGGTGATGGCTTTCAGGGTGGTGGTCTTGCCGGCGCCATTGGCGCCGATCAGGGTCACCAGCTCGCCCTTGTTGACTTCCAGATCGACACCCTTGACGGCCTTGATGCCGCCGTAAGCCACTTTCAGGCCTTGCACTTTCAACACATTGTCGGCCATTAGTGGGCACCTCCGAGGTAGGCTTCGATCACAGCCGTGTTACTTTGTATCTCGGCCGGCAAGCCTTCCGCGATGCAGCGGCCGTATTCCAGCACGGTAATGCGGTCGCACAATCCCATCATCAGCTTGACGTCGTGTTCGATCAGCAGCACGGTCTTGCCTTCCCCTTTGATTTTCACCAGCAACTCGCGCAAGGCCAGTTTCTCGGTCGCATTCATGCCGGCCGCCGGTTCGTCCAGCGCCAGCAGCTTGGGTTCGGTCGCCAGTGCGCGCGCAATTTCAAGGCGGCGCTGGTCGCCATACGACAGGAACTTCGAGGTGCGCCCGGCAAACGCGCCGATGCCTACGAAATCGAGCAATTCCTGTGCGCGGCGGCGAATCGCCGCCTCTTCCAGACGCGCCGCCTTGTGGCGGAACACCGCCCCGAACACGCCCTGGTGGGTGCGCACATGGCAACCCACCATCACGTTTTCCAGCGCCGTCATCTCGCCGAAAAGGCGGATGTTTTGGAAAGTACGGGCAATGCCGGCCTTGGCCACCTCGTGCGGCGCGGACGGCGAATACGGCTTTCCGTCCAGCTCGAACGTGCCGCTGTCGGGCTGGTACAGTCCGGTAATGACATTGAAGAACGTGGTCTTGCCGGCGCCGTTGGGGCCGATCAGCCCGTAAATCTGCCCGTGGCGGATCTGAATGCCGACATCGGTCAACGCCTGCAAGCCGCCGAAGCGTTTGTTCACGCCGGCAATATCAAGAATAATCTGTTCGCTCATCGACATCGCCCTCACGCAGGAAACGCATCGGGCTTGTTGGTATCGGCCGCATCGGGCCGGTCTTCATGCTTGGGCGAGGGCCACAGGCCCGCCGGCCGTTTCAGCATGATGACCACCATCGCCAGGCCGTACAGCAACTGGCGCAGCACTTCCGCCTCGATCAGCACCTTGCCGAACAGCGCATTCTGGGCCGGTTCGACCACATGGCGCAGCACTTCCGGCAAGGCCGCCAGCAGCACGCCACCGACGATCACCCCGGGAATGTGGCCAATACCGCCCAGCACCACCATCGCCAGCACGGCGATCGATTCGGTCAGCGAGAACGATTCGGGCGACACAAAGCCCTGGAAGGAGGCAAACATCGCCCCGGCGACGCCGCCGAACGAAGCGCCCATGGAAAACGCCAGCAGCTTGACGTTGCGGGTATTGATGCCCATTGCCTTGGCCGCGATTTCATCTTCGCGGATCGCCACCCAGGCGCGCCCCAGGCGCGAATGCTGCAGCCGGGTGGTCACAAACACGATGGCGATGCACAGGAACAGGAACAGGAAGTAATACGCGTTCACCGACGGCATGGGCAGCCCTGCCACCTGAACAGTTGCCATCGAACCTTCCTCGCCCGCCAGCGACACGCCGAAAATGCGGACTGGGTCGATCGCATTGATGCCCTGCGGCCCGTTGGTGAAATTGATCGGGTCGTTCAGGTTATTCATGAAAATCCGGATGATTTCGCCGAATCCCAGGGTCACGATGGCCAGGTAGTCGCCGCGCAGCTTCAGGGTCGGCGCGCCCAGCAAGGCCCCGAACAGGCCCGCCACGGCGGCCGCCAGCGGCACGATGACCCACACCGACAGATGCACGCCATTGTCGCGCACCGATGGCCCCAGCACGGCGACCAGCCATTCCCCCAGCACCGGGTACTGCGCCAGGACGGATTCGAGCAGGGCGGAAAACTGCGGCGAAGCCAGCAAACCGGTCAGATACGCGCCCACCGCGAAAAACGCGATGTAGCCGAGGTCGAGCAGACCGGCGAAGCCGACCACGATGTTCAGGCCCAGCGCCAGCATGATGTACAGCAAGGCCATGTCGATGATGCGCACCCAGGAGTTGCCGTAATGCTGGGCAATGAAGGGGAAAATCAGCAGGCCGATCAGCACCAGCGCCATGCTGGAATACGCCTTGCGCGGATTGCGGTCGACGTCGAAATGAAGGATTGCCATGATGTTCTCCTCAAGCCCGGTCGGCCACGCGTTCGCCCATAATGCCGGACGGACGGATCGTCAACACCACGATCAGCACGATGAACGCGAAAATGTCCTGGTAATGGCTGCCGAGAAAGCCGCCGGTCAGGTCGCCGATATAGCCGGCGCCCAGGCTTTCGATCAGTCCCAGGGCGATGCCGCCGATCATGGCGCCGTAAATATTGCCGATGCCGCCCAGTACGGCAGCCGAGAAGGCCTTCAGTCCAGGCAGAAAGCCCATGGCAAAATGAATCGAGGAATAGTTGGCGCCCCACATCACGCCCGCCACCGCGGCAAGCGCCGCCCCAATGGCGAAGGTGGCCACGATGACCTTGTTGGCATCGATGCCCATCAAGCCCGCCACGCGGGGATTTTCGGCGGTGGCGCGCATCGCCCGGCCCAGCTTGGTTTTCTCGACCAGAAACACCAGAGCGCCCATCGACAAGACCGCCAGCGCCAGCAACAGCACCTGGGTCTGCGAAATCACCGCACCGCCAATGGCGATCGGCTCGGTCGACAACAGTTGCGGAAAGGACAGCGGGCTGCGGCCCCAGATCATCATGGCAAACGTGGTCAGCAGGTAAGACACCCCGATGGCGGTGATCAGCGGCGCCAGCCGTGGCGCATTGCGCAGGCGGCGGTAGGCGACCCGCTCGATGATGATATTGACGAGCATGCAAACGGGAATGGCGCCGATGATGGCAATGGCCAGATTCACATAACCCGGCAGACCAGGCGCCACCGATTCGAGCAGGTGCAGGATCGACAGGCCGACCATGGCGCCGATCATCAGCACGTCACCGTGAGCGAAGTTGATGAGGTTTAGCACGCCGTACACCATGGTGTAGCCCAGCGCCACCAGCGCGTACATGCTGCCCAGAACAAGACCATTGATGATCTGTTGGATAAATGTATCCATATTGTTGTGGTCCTTTTTTTCGATCCAACAAAAACGGCACCCCGGGGGATCGCCCCGCAGTGCCGGTATGGTCTGCAACTCCGCGACTTATATGAAACACCTGTCCAAATGACAAGCAATCGCGGGCGTCGCCATGATAGCGAGGAACTGTAAAAACTAATGTCGGAATATAAGCGTGCCTCCAAATTTTATTTGGGAAGCACCCCCGCCTTCCCTCCATCCAGCCCCTTCGGCAGGGGGAAAGTAACGTGTTCTTCCACGCCGTCGAGGGCGCGCACGCTGCGGGCGCCGAGCGCCTTGAGACGGTCGATCACAGCCTGCACCAGCACTTCCGGGGCCGAGGCGCCGGCCGTGACGCCGATGCGCTGCTTGCCCACCAGCCATTGCGGGTCGATCTGGGACGCATTGTCGATCATATACGCCGGCGCACCCTTCTTTTCCGCCACTTCGCGCAGGCGGTTCGAATTCGAGCTGTTCGGGCTGCCCACCACGATCACCACTTCCACCTGGGGCGCCATGAACTTGACGGCTTCCTGGCGGTTGGTGGTGGCGTAGCAGATATCGCCCTTCTTCGGTTCCATGATGTTCGGGAAACGCGCCTTGAGCGCCGCGATGATGTCGGCGGTGTCGTCCACCGACAGCGTGGTTTGCGACACGTAGGCCAGCTTGTCCGGGTTGCCCACTTGCAGGGCGGCCACGTCGTCCACGGTTTCCACCAGATGCATGCCGGTATCGGTCTGGCCCATCGTGCCTTCCACTTCCGGGTGGCCGTCGTGGCCGATCATTACAATGTCGCAGCCTTCGCGGCGCATCTTGGCCACTTCCATGTGCACTTTGGTCACCAGCGGGCAGGTGGCATCGAAAATCGACAGGCCGCGCGCCTCGGCTTCGGCGCGCACGGCTTTCGAGACACCGTGCGCGGAAAAGACCAGCGTGTTCCCGGGTGGCACGTCGTCCAGCTCTTCGATAAAGATGGCGCCCTTGTTACGCAGATCCTCGACCACGTAGGCGTTGTGCACGATCTCGTGGCGCACATAAATTGGCGCGCCAAACTGTTGCAGCGCGCGCTCGACAATTTCGATGGCGCGGTCGACGCCGGCGCAAAAACCGCGCGGCTGGGCAAGGAGAATTTCACTGTCCATGACGAATCCTGTTGATGTGCTTATAACACCGAAATCAGTTTGACTTCAAACTTCAAGGCCTGCCCGGCCAGCGGATGGTTGAAGTCGAAGGTGGCACCGTCGTCGCGCAGCGCGCGCAGGATGCCGGCAAAGCGGCCGCCGCCGGGTGCTGCGAAGTCCACCAGATCGCCCACTTTATAGTCCGCATCCGGCGCCGAATTCTCGTCCAGCGTGGCGCGGGTGATGTCGCGGATCAGCTCTGGATTGCGCTCGCCGAAAGCTTGCGCCGGCGCCAGATCGAAGGTCTTGTGCGCGCCCTCCGGCAAGCCGATCAGGCAAGCCTCCAGGAATGGCGCCAGCTGGCCGTGCCCCAGGGTCAGGGTGGCCGGATTGCCGGCGAAAGTGGTGATCAGATCGGCACCGTCGGCGGCAGCGAGCCGATAGTGCAGCGTGAGAAAGGACTTGTCGGTGACGACGGGGTTGGTGTTGGACATTTCGATGGTCAATGCGTGCAAACCGCTATTGTAAGCCAAGCGCGCTTGACCCAGCCAAGCGAGGAACATTATGGGAATCAAGGACTGGCCGGAACAACAACGTCCGCGCGAACGCCTCATCGCCGATGGCGCCGCCGCCCTGTCGGATGCCGAACTGCTGGCCGTGTTCCTGCGCGTCGGCGTCAGCGGCAAGAGCGCGGTCGAACTCGGGCGCGACATGCTGCAGCGTTTCGGCTCGCTGCACAGCCTGTTCGGCGCCACCCAGGCGGACTTCTGCCAGGTCAACGGACTTGGACCTGCCAAATTCGCGCAATTGCAGGCGGTCATGGAACTGGCCCGGCGCGCGCTCGGCGAACAACTCGAGCACGGCATCAAGCTCGACTCCCCCGATACCGTCAAACAATATCTGCGTCTGGGCATGAGCCGCCAGCACCATGAATCCTTCGTCGTGCTCTTCCTCGACGTCAAAAACCGTCTGATCGCCACCAAGGAAATGTTCCGCGGCACGCTCACGCACACCAGCGTGCACCCGCGCGAAGTCGTCAAGGCCGCCCTCGCCCAGAATGCCGCCGGGCTGCTGCTGGCGCACAATCACCCCTCGGGCGCGCCGGAACCGAGCGAAGCCGACCTATTACTGACCAGATCGCTGGTGCAGGCACTGGCCCTGGTCGATGTACGGGTGCTTGACCACTTCGTCGTGGCCGGCCAGCACGTACACTCGTTTGCCGAGCACGGACAAATCTAGGGAGCGAAGCACAAGCCCCCGATTTACTCGTGCAAGGTTGAGGGATTTGCGTCGGCGGCAGCGCGCAATTGCTTCGCCTTGAGCAAATCTACCTGCACGCCGTGACCGCGCTCGTACAAACCAGCAAGTCTGTTCAGCGCATATTTATTCCCGTTGCGCGCGGCACTGCCATACAGCGCCGCTGCTGCCGCGTAATCCTGAGCAACCCCACGCCCGCTTTCATAGCATTGCGCCAGCGCGGTTTGTGCGTACGCATCATCCTGCGCCACCGCTCTGCGCAACCACGCGATTCCCTCTGCAGCAAGTTTCGAGCTCGGTTCGCCTAGCAATAATTGCATGCCGAGCGACGCTTGACCGCCGGCATAACTTTGCTCTGCGGACTTTCGCAGCCACCGTACACCTTCCGCGCGGTTCGCCTGCACGCCACGGCCGTTGATCAAGAGGTTACCCAGCGCATCCTGCGCGCGCGGCAAGCCGTGTTCGGCTGCTTTTCGCAGCCATTTAGCCGATTCGACCAAGTTTGCCGGGCCGACAACATTAAGTTGTAGCACCATACCGATAGCTTCTTGCGCCTTTGCATGACCTTGTTTAGCCGCCAGGCGCATCCACTTCATCCCCTGCGTTGGACTGCGCTCGACACCGTCGCCATTCAAATACACCATGCCAAGACGATATTGGTCTTCGGCCACGCCACGCTCCGCACCTTGAAGCGCCGCCGCGATAACGCCGGGATCGGTTGTGGCCGACTCTTCCAGCGTCCAGACGTACTGCATTTTCATCCATGCCTCGACCGCGTCGCCGTCTTTCGTGCCGGGCCGGAATTGGCATTTCGCGATACCTTCCAACGCCGCCATATCCAGCAAGGGGAAACCACTCGATTTTACCAATTTGGTGCCGCGCACCTTCCCATCGACACCGATCAGAAACGCCAAGGTGACAGTGCCATGCTGCTCTTCGCGCAGGGCCGCTTTCGGCCACTCCGGCCTGGCGCACGTCTCTAGGTTGGCGACCGCGGGTGTCAGTACTGGCGGCTGTTGAACCACTATTTCCTGACTCGGCTGCACCTCGGCTGACGACGCTGAGATCGCACCGGTCCACAAGACGGCAGCTGTCAGCAAGGCTCGGCAAGTGAGCAGGTTTGGCGAATTAAAACGATGAGTCATAGAAGCGCGTCGATTACAAGGTGCTCGAATTTTACAGGCAAAGTGCGCAGCGCCTGCCGAAGTCCCAAGGTGCTCATAAACGCCGCGCAAGAATGTTAAATAAAGCGATTGCAATAAGACACAATTGTTTTTCGCAAGTGATTGATTCCGTGATGCTTTTCGCGCTATACTCTCGTTTTTCCAATTTTGGATTTACTCAAGGAGTGCGCTATGGCACGTGTTTGCCAAGTTACTGGTAAGGGTGTGATGGTTGGCAACAACGTCTCCCACGCCAACAACAAAACCAAGCGTCGTTTTCTGCCGAATCTGCAGAATCGTCGTATTTTCGTAGAATCGGAAAACCGCTGGGTCTCCCTGCGACTGTCCAACGCCGGTCTGCGCGTGATCGACAAGGTCGGCATCGATGCCGTCCTGGCCGACATGCGTGCCCGTGGCGAAAAAGTTTAATTAGGGAGCTATCATGGCAAAAACTGGCCGCGACAAAATCAAGCTGGAATCGACCGCAGGTACCGGTCACTTCTACACGACCGACAAGAACAAGCGCACCATGCCTGCGAAAATGGAGATCATGAAGTTCGATCCTAAAGCCCGCAAGCACGTGATGTACAAGGAAACCAAGATCAAGTAATTGGTCCAGGTTCAGTACAAGAAAAGCCGCCCACGACAGTGCGCGGCTTTTTTGTTTTTGACGGCTGGACGGTGAGTGTTATCTTGCCGCAATGTAGGCCGAGCTCATAGATCTAGGATGGCATTGCCTCTCCTCAACTTAGATTGGATCACCAATGAGCTCGACAACCAGAAAGTCTCACCCCCTGGCAAAGCATCGACCGCCGAAACCTGAAAAATCAAAGACTGCGGAGTGGAAACCCCACGATCCTGATGAGGTCCCTCCCAATGTCAGGAACTCCTTGCGTGACGCGATGAAAATCGAGAACGTTCCACCGCATCAATTCGACGATCTTCTCTGGCTGATTGCGCAGGAATCGACCGGGAAAGTGAACGCACGAAATCAAAAATCGACAGCGCGTGGACTGTTTCAACTATTGAAGAATCAATACCCGCTCAATCCGAATGGCGAACGGTCGTTTGGTAACGCCACCGAAGAATGCCAAGGTGGAATCCGCTACGTAGTACAGCGATATCGTTCGGCAAGCGCAGCCCGCGCATTTTGGCTTCGCCATCACTGGTACTGATCATGGGAATCCACCCTCTATTTTGCCCGACGCTGCTGATCGCCAGTTTCCTAAGCGTCAGCCTGGCCGTCGCCGCAGCACCCACTTTCGAACAGTTTCCGGCTCATGCAGATCCCAGCCCAGCGTCAGGGCATCTGAAGCTCCAGACGCGGCAAGATCGGGAATTCCGAAGCGTACTAAAGCGGGCAGCTAAAGCCAGTCCGAACTTCGCCGGACACTATGTTGTGACGAATATCGGTTGCGGAGCATCGTGTTTGCTCACTGCGGCAATCGACGCCCGAACCGGGCGGGTCTCGTGGCTGCCAGATACCATTTGCTGTTGGGATGAATCGGTCTCGGACCCGGTTGCCTACCGGCTCGACAGTGAACTCATCATCCTCAAAGGGCGCCGGAACGAAAAGGAAAACGGCACCTGGTATTGGCGATTCACAAACGGGCGCTTTGTGTTACTTGAACCCTGATCATCCCTCGTCCAGACGAAAAAAAGCCGCCCAGCTTTCACTGGACGGCTTTTTTGCCATATGCGGTCAGGCTTTTATGCGTAGCTGCGCAAACGCAGCGAAAACTCCTGCAGCGATTTGATCCCCGATGCCTCGGCGCGGACGCACCAGTCCTGCAACTGATGCAGCAGCTGGTCGCGGGTGAAATGCGAACGCTCCCAGATTGCCCCCAGTTCGACGCGCATGTGGTGCATCGTCTCCAGCGCCTTGCTGTGCTCGAAGAGTTCGATCAGCTGCTGCTTGTGCGACGCTTCCAGCTTCGCCGGCTCGCGCTGCAACAACTTGCGCGACGACTTCAGGAAGCCTTTTTCCAGCTGGGCCTTGTGCTTCAGGTGTTCGACCTCTTCATGCCAGGCATGCTTGACCGACTTGGCGTACTTGGCCATGACATCATAGCGGTTGGCGATGACCGATTGCAGGGTTTCAAAGTCGGCCACTTGCTTGCCATCCTTGAAGGCTGGCTTCGGCGCCACTTTCTTGACCTTGGCCAGACCCAGCGTTTCCAGAATGCGGATATACAGCCAGCCGATGTCGAACTCGTACCACTTCGACGACAGCTTGGCCGAGGTGGCGTGGGTGTGGTGATTGTTGTGCAGCTCTTCACCACCGATCAGAATGCCCCACGGCACGATGTTGGTAGCGGCATCGGCGCAGTCGAAATTGCGATATCCCCAGAAGTGCCCGATACCGTTGATGATGCCGGCCGCCATGACGGGAATCCACATCATCTGCACGGCCCAGATCGACACACCGATCACGCCGAACAGCACGAAATTGACAACAAACAGCAGCACCACGCCTTGCATGCTGAAGCGGGTGTACAGGTTGCGCTCGATCCAGTCGGTCGGGGTGCCGTGACCATATTTCTCCATGGTCTCCTTGTTCTTCGATTCGGTGCGGTACAGCTCGGCACCTTCGAACAACACCTTCCTGATACCGCGCGTGACCGGGCTGTGCGGATCTTCCTCGGTCTCGCACTTGGCATGGTGCTTGCGGTGCACCGCAGCCCATTCCTTGGTGACCTGGCCGGTCGTCAGCCACAGCCAGAAACGGAAAAAGTGGCTCGGGATGGCGTGCAGCTCCAGTGCACGGTGCGCCTGATGGCGGTGCAGGTAGATGGTGACGCTGGCGATGGTGATGTGGGTGACGATAAGTGTGTATACAACAACCTGCCAGGCGCTGAGGCCGACCAAACCGGTCGACATGAACTCGAGCACGGCATGCAGCGTGGTGCTAAACAATGTCATTACTACTCCAAAGTGAACGCCTGTTCGCATAAACAGTACAATCGAACGGCTGAACCTCCAATTTTACGCGCTTCCGATACCGTACGGCACCATTCTCACCAATCATTTCAATGAGATGACGTTCTTTCGCCAAGTAACGACAAAATCTGTGCATCCAGCAAACGTGTGTCGCGCGCGGGAAACGCCAGTTTGATCTGGCCGGACTTCACCAGCGCAAAAATCTTTTTGTTGACGTCCGAGACCACCCCACCCCGGCCGTTTTCCGGATCGGCAATCCAAAAGCCCAGATCGAGCTCATAGCCCTCGGGACTGAAGCGGTTCAGCGACACGCCCGGCCCCGGCTGTTCCAGCACGCGGGCTACGCCGACCGGCAATTGTTCGAGCAAGGGAATCACCACGTCCAGATCGCTGTCGTAGGCCACCGTCAATTGCGTCGACACCCGTACCGTGCGGTTGGTCAGCGACTGGTTTTGCACCGGACCGGAAATGAGCATCTCGTTCGGCAATACGGTCTCGACACCGTCGAGGCCCTGCAAGATGGTATAGCGCGTGTTGATGTTGGTAACTTTGCCAGAATACTTATCGACCGAAATCATGTCGCCGATGGCCAGGCTGCGTTCCAGCAGAATCACGAAGCCGGACACATAATTGCTGGCGATCTTTTGCATGCCGAGGCCGAGGCCAACGCCGAGCGCGCCGCCGAACACCGACAGCACAGTCAGGTCGATGCCGACCAGCGAAAGGCTCAGCAGCACCGCCACCACGATCAGCACGGCGCGGCTCATGCGCGCCATGACCACCCGCAGCGAGCTGTGCATTCCCTGCATGCCCATCAGCCGCTCTTCCAGCGCCGCGCCGGCCCACAGGGCCAGCATCAGCAGCACGATCACCGACACCGCGCCTTGCAGAATGGCAGCCACCGAAACTTTGTGCTTGCCAAGCGGCAGCAAGGTGCTGTCGAGGAAATCGAACAACTCGGTCCAGACGCCGGTGATATACAGCGCCACGCCCAGCCAGACCAGCAGGGCAAAGATTTTCTCAAAGGTGAGAATGGCTGCGCCGAGCGGGCTGCGCCGGGCAAAAATACGCCGCAACAGGTAGAAGGCGATGCGGATCAGCACGAACGAGGCAGCCAGCGGCACGGCCAGGCGCAGCAGATTGACATGCTGGAAAGTCGCCATCGAATAGCGCGCCATCGTCAGCAGGCCCAGCACCAGCACCGGACTGAGCACCCGCGCAAAACTGTCTTGCGT
>CBFGOU010000051.1:0-14364 GCA_965650445.1 uncultured Oxalobacteraceae bacterium
TCCAGAATGACAGCAATGAGTTCCGATTCTACGCCGAAGGCTGCGTTCGCGTGCGCAAGGGCGCATTCACTTTACAGCAATTTTCACCTCCGCCGGCGAGGCCAGCATGCCTGAGCTGCCGGAAGTCGAGGTAACCCGGCGCGGCGTGGCACCGCACATCGAAGGGCGCATCGTCGAACGGGTACTGCTGCGCCGCGACGGTTTGCGCTGGCCGTTTCCGCCCCACCTGGCGGAGCTGCTGCAGGGCCGGCGCATCACCCACACCGGGCGGCGCGGCAAATACCTGCTGATCGGCTTTGCGCACGGCACCTTGATCGTGCATCTCGGCATGTCGGGCCACTTGCGCGTGCTGCCGGCCGCGACCGAAGCGAAAAAACACGACCATCTCGACCTGGTGGTCAGCGGGGACGACGGTCCGCAGGCGCTGCGCATGCACGATCCGCGCCGCTTCGGCGCCGTGCTCTGGCACGGCAACGATGAGGGCGACATCAACCAGCACGTCCTGCTGCGCGGCCTGGGTGTCGAACCGCTCGAAGACGGCTTCAGCGGCGCGCTGCTGCACAAGGCCACGCGCGGCCGCTCGGCGCCGGTCAAGCAGGTGCTGCTGGCCGGCGACATCGTCGTCGGCGTGGGCAATATCTACGCCTGCGAAAGCCTGTTTCGCGCGGGGATCAATCCGAAAACCGCGGCCGGGCGCATCAGTCGTGGCAGGTATGACAAGCTGGCCGATGCCATTCGTACAATCCTTGCCGAAGCGATTGTGCAAGGGGGTAGCACTTTGCGTGACTTTCTTGCGGTTAACGGTCAATCGGGCTATTTCCAGCAGACGTATTTCGTCTATGATCGTGCAGGAGTGCCGTGCCGCAACTGTGGCGCCTTGATCCGGCAGATCAAGCAAGGTCAGCGATCAACTTTCTATTGTGTAAATTGTCAGAAATGACGAGGGCAACGTGAGCAGAATGGTGCACGATTTCGAGCAGTACAGCGCATGGCGCCAGGGTGTGGTGGCGGCGCTGGAAAACTATCAGATGTGGGTCAACGCGGCCGAACTGACCGATGCGGTGTCCGAGCAGCGCGTGGCGCGCGCGCTGCACCGCCTGGCCGACGACAAGCTGTCGGTGGCCTTCGTGGCCGAATTCTCGCGCGGCAAATCTGAATTGATCAACGCGATCTTCTTCGCCGATTACGGCCAGCGCATCTTGCCGTCGGCGGCCGGGCGCACCACCATGTGTCCGACCGAACTGATGTACGACGCCAAGTACCCGCCCTGCATCCGCCTGCTGCCGATCGAAACGCGGGCGCACAACCTCTCGACCAGCGACTACCGCGACGATCCCGATGCGTGGACCGTGCTGCCGCTGGCCCTGGATTGCGGCGAGGACATGCACGAGACCTTCAAGCAGGTCAGCAAGACGCGCATGGTCAGCGTGGAGGAAGCCAAGCGCTACGGCCTGTTCGACGATAGCGACCCGGACGTGGCGGCTACGCTGGACGAAGCCGGCCGCATCGAGATTTCGCAGTGGCGCCACGCGATCATCAACTTCCCTCACCCGCTCCTGAAGCAGGGCCTGGTCATTCTCGACACGCCGGGCCTGAACGCCATCGGCACCGAACCGGAACTGACGCTGAACCTGATCCCGAACGCGCACGCGGTGCTGTTCATCCTGGCCGCCGAAACCGGCGTGACCAAGAGCGACATCGAAGTCTGGCGCAGCCATATCGGCGCCGGGACCGGGCGCCTGGTGGTGCTCAACAAGATCGACGCCATGTGGGACGAACTGAAAAGCGATGCCGAGAACGAGGCCGAGATCGAGCGCCAGCAAGGCTCGGTGGCGCATCTGCTCGCGCTCGACAGGCAGCAGGTGTTCCCGGTGTCGGCGCAAAAGGCGCTGGTGGCCAAGATCAACGGCGACATGCCGCTGCTGGAGAAGAGCCGCCTGGGCACGCTCGAAGCGGCGCTGTTCAACGAACTCATTCCGGCCAAGCAGGACATCATCCGCAAGCAGCTCGAAGAAGACCTGAACGCGCTGGTCGCGGTTCAGCAGGGCAGCATCGGCGCGCGCATCCGCGACATCGTCGAACAGCTGGCCGAACTGAAAAGCCTGCGCGGGAAAAACCAGGGCGTGATCGCACACATGATGCGCCGCATCGACGTCGAGAAGAAGGAATTCGACGCCAGCCTGTTCAAGCTGCAGGGCACGCGTTCGGTGTTCGCGCGCCTGTCGACGGAGCTGTACACCACGCTCGGCATGGAGATCATCCAGGGCGAGATCGACAGCGTGCGCGGCGCCATGCAGGCGACCCGCTTTTCCACCGGCATGCGCGCGCCGGTCAAGCAGTTCTTCGACCAGGCGCGCGCCTACGTCGACCAGTCGAACGCCAAGATCGTCGAGATCAGCGCGATGATGGACTCGATGTACAAGAAGTTCGCCGCCGAGCACGGCCTGACGCTGGCGGCGCCGATGTCGCTGTCGCTGGATAAATACCGCGCCGAGATCGACGCCGTCGAAGAAGTCTTCCAGAAGCAGTTCGGCACCACCACCCTGCTCATGACCAGCCGCGGCGCGCTGGTCGAACGCTTCTTCGACTCGATCGCCTCGCGCGTGCGGCGCGCCTTCCGCGCCGCCAACGCCGACGTGGAAGCGTGGCTGAAAGTGATCATGGCGCCGCTCGAGGCGCAGATCCGCCAGCACAAGGAACAGCTCAAGCACCGGCTGGCGTCGATCCAGCGTATCCACGACGCGACCGACAGCCTGGAACAGAAGATCAGCCATTTCGAAGCCATCCAGGGCGACCTGGAAAAGGTCAAGGATCGCCTGCACGAACTGGCCGGCGGCGTCACCAGCGCGATGAACGCGCCCGCGGCACGGCTGGCGGCGTGAAGCGGCTGACCGAGTTCGACCCCAGCTTTTCGGCCGAGGTCATCGCCTGGCAGCGCCAGCACGGGCGCCACGCGCTACCCTGGCAAAACACCCGCGATGCTTACCGCATCTGGCTGTCGGAGATCATGCTGCAGCAGACCCAGGTGGCGGCGGTGCTGGCCTACTACGCGCGCTTCCTGGAGCGCTTCCCTACCCTGCACGAGCTGGCGGCTGCGCCATCCGAAGACGTGATGGCGCAGTGGAGCGGGCTCGGTTACTACACCCGCGCGCGCAACCTGCACGCCTGCGCAAAACGCGTGGTGGCCGAATACGGCGGAGTGTTCCCGAGCGACCCGGCGCTGCTTGCCGATTTGCCCGGCATCGGACGTTCGACGGCGGCGGCGGTCGCGGCCTTTTCCAGCGGCGCGCGCGCGGCGATTTTGGACGGCAACGTCAAGCGGGTGTTCGCGCGCGTGTTCGGCATCGACGAGTATCCCGGTGCGAAGCCGGTCGAAGATGGCTTGTGGCGGCGCGCCGAAGCGCTGCTGCCGGCCGAAGGCATCGAATCGTACACGCAGGGGCTGATGGATCTGGGCGCGACGCTGTGCACGCGCAGCAGTCCGGATTGCGCGCGCTGCCCTTTGCAGGCGCGCTGCGTGGCGTTTGCCACCGGGCGCACGGCGGATCTGCCGGTGCGCAAACCGAAGAAGGCCACGCCCGAGAAACAGGCCGCCATGCTGGTGGTGATCGATGGCGGCGAAGTGCTGCTCGAACAGCGCGCCGACAGCGGGATCTGGGGCGGCCTGCTGTCGCTGCCCGAGGTGGATGGTCATGGCGAGCGCGGCGCGGTCAGCGGGCTCGACGCGGCCGCGGCCCAATTCGGTGTCGTCGACGATGTACAGACCCTGCTGCCGCTGGTGCACGTGTTCACCCACTACAAGCTGCATATCCTGCCGTTCAGGGTGGCCCTTCGGCAGCGCGCGCCGCTGGCCGGACGGTATCAGTGGTACAAACTGCGTGATATCGGCGGCGCTCCCCTGCCCGCCCCCATCAAGAAGCTGCTGGCCGGGCTGGCCGCTCCTTCGCTCTTCAGCGTCTCCGAGGCATAGGCAAGCCGCGCCGCGATTCTTAGCGATAAGCGTTGCCGCAAGACATTGACGAGCGCTGAAGGTGACGACAATGCAGGCGGTTGCTAAGGAAACGCTGCGCTTGCGCGATGCGGCCTACGAGGAAGGCGTTTGTAAGGAACACCGTTGAATCAGTACTTCCGAATAGCGGGCGCAACCTTGTCTGATGTCCAAGCGGCACTGCCGCTGACGGAAGCTTTCGGGGCTGGCTTAGCCGCCGCCTTCTTCGCTTCAAGGTGGGACGCTGCCTTTGCGTTAGGGTTTGACGCGACGACCATGCTGGCTTCGATATCTTTGCGATGTTGCTTAAGGCTCGAAAGCAAAAGACTCTTGGCATTTTCGACGACGGCAGTCTCTGCCGGTGTCAGCCCCCGGCTACCGAGAGCAAAATTAAACCCTGTTTTACTCATGACTATGGTCCTATATCCAAATCGGTTTTTTATCAAGAAACAGCGGTAGCATGTGGCGGAGCTTCAATTGACGGGCAACTTCGTTGTCAGACCGATTATCCAGCGTTGTTTGATGTTTTTTCACCGACTCCAGAGTCAATAGTACACCAAGACTATCCTGGGGGAGCGGAATCTCTTGGGTGCGCCCGCTCGCATCGCGCCACAGCCCGATGATTCGTGCCGGTCGGGCTTGGCGCCAATTCGAACGATCCACCATGGCCGAACAGGTGAAGCTAAGAACCGCCGAACCAGGATCATCTGCCAAAACGGTCGCGTAGCGGCCGGGCCAGCGCGTTTCCAATTGTGGACCATCCATCAAGAGCGCAATGACCAGGTTAGGGCCCACGGCACGAATCACGCTCATTGCTGGATCGGCACGTGCGAGATCTTCACAGATCAGGGTCGTTACCGACATGTCTTTGCGCAAGCCAAAAAACGGGAGTTGGCGCTTACCGACGTCGATATCCTCCCACCATTGTTCGTTGTCATCGTCATCGTCAAAGTCCAAGGCGTAACCTTCTGTTTGGCTGCGGTCAAGACGCCAACGATGATGTTTGTTTTGTTCTCGCTTCACCGCACCCTCGCCTTTTCGAAGGACAAAAATTTGTGCGCGATTGTAGCTTGCCTTGGTCTTGGTATCGACATCGAGCACGCCGGTAATCAGGAACTCGATCTTTATTTCCCTCGCTTCCAGCGCTGCGACCAGTTCCATCGCGATTTCGGACGTCAGTGCGCATTCTGGTAGGACTATGCCATCAGGCATTTGGCCAGAGTGGGTATAAGCCCGCTTGACCAGAGGAATAATGAGCTCATCCGCCAACTGTTCGCCCGTTATACGCGCGTCCTTATGCTTCAACCAGAGCTGCTCAAGGCGGAAGTATGCCGCCATCTTATATCCGCCCCCACCGAATCCCGTACGGGGAAAGCTCAAACGGAAGCAGTTGCCGTCTACGGTATAAGGGAACGGGACCAGCAGCAGTCGGACATCGTACGGCAACTGAGGGTCGTGGCGGTCCGCCGCACGCTCCGTTGTAGACCAGATCCATTCTGGGGCGATGACCGTCTTGGGTGGGAGGAGGGCCACGTGATGACTCAGCGAACGGATTGTGCATCCCACTGAAGGGGTCAGCGATTTTGGAAGTACCACCGCCCGGTCAGGTGGGACAGCGACGCAAAATGACGTCGGTACATGATGCATTAATAATTCGGCCAGACTCTTGTCCGCCATTGATCCCATCGTGATGGTTGCAAAGAAACCGGAGCCTGCTCCATCACCGGTGACGTCCCACCCCATGCCAGCGCATGTTTCGTCGGCGACGGCAAAAAGCGTGAGGAGTATCGAGATTGCAGCAGGAGAATTGCACACCTGCTCCATTTCGATATCGCCATGTTTGTTGATTAGTTCGTCCCAATGGTCAACAAGTTTCTTTGGAGGCTTTCCGGGATCGGCATTCCATGCTTGCGCCGCTTTGTTAACCTTCTTTAAATGAGCAGCGTGGTTATTCAAGTTATTACGATCAGGGCTTGCTTCCGTGTAGCAGCCGGACCGGTCAATAATCGACGCGGTGATGGCAAAGAGATCGGCAGGCCAGCTCGGGCAGCCCCACCGTACGGGCGCATCCTCATCGCGTGCCTTAGCCAAGGCAGCGACGAGCCAGGCATCAGTGCCCTTCGGCGTTAGATAGCGAATGAATTCATTGATATTCAAGTCGATACTCGGCTGGTATTCGTTTGTTTGAGGAATTGATCCTAACGCAAGAGAGGCAACTTGTCAGAAAAACAGAGTTCCGCTTACAGCTCGTCCAGCGAAAAAATGCGGCGATGCTCGCGGATCGCATAGCGGTCCGTCATGCCGGCGATGTAGTCGGCAATCTGGCGCGCCTGTTTGCCCGTGTCGCCGGTGCCGTCCTGGTAGTCGGGCGGCAGCAGCGCCGGTTCGGCCATGAACGCTTGGTACAGCTCGCGCACGATGCGGCTGGCCTTCACGCGCATGCGGTTGACCTTGTAATGCCGGTACAGATTGGCGCGCAGGAAGCGCTTGAGTTCCGTGGCGTCCTTGCGCATGGGGTCGGAAAAGCGGATCAGCGGCGCACCGGCGCGCACCGCGTCCACATCGGCCGGCGCGGCCTCGGCCAGCAGCCTGCCCGAGGTGACGATCAGATCGTCGGCCAGCACCGTGATCAGGCGGCGCAGGGTTTCGTAGATGGCGCGCCGTCCGGACAGGCCGGGAAACGCCTGCTGCACCTCGCGCCAGCGCTGCGCGAAAAAATCCACCTGCTCGAGCTGTTCGATGGTGATCAGGCCCGAACGCAGGCCGTCGTCGATGTCATGGCTGTTGTACGCGATCTCGTCGGCCAGGTTGGTCAGCTGCGCTTCCAGGGTCGGCTGGGTGCGGTCGATGAAGCGCTGCGCCACCGGCCCCAGCTCGCGCGCATGGGCCAGCGAGCAGTGCTTGAGAATGCCTTCGCGCGTGTCGAACATCAGGTTCAGGCCATCGAAGGCGCCGTAGTGCTGCTCCAGGGTGTCGACCACGCGCAGGCTTTGCAGGTTGTGCTCGAAGCCGCCATGCTCCTTCATGCATTCGTTGAGCACGTCCTGCCCCACGTGGCCGAAGGGCGTGTGGCCCAGGTCGTGCGCCAGCGCCAGCGCTTCGACCAGGTCTTCGTTCAGGCGCAGGTTGCGCGCGATCGAGCGGCCGATCTGCGCCACTTCCAGGCTGTGCGTCAGCCGGGTGCGGAACATGTCGCCCTCGTGATTGAGGAATACCTGGGTCTTGTATTCGAGCCGGCGGAAGGCCGAGCTGTGGATGATGCGGTCGCGGTCGCGCTGGAACTGGCTGCGCGAGGCGTGACCGGCTTCCGGATAGCGCCGCCCCCGCGCCGCGTCCGACTTTGCGGCGTAAGGGGCGAGGTGGTCTTCCGGCGTCATGCTCAGCCGATGTTGGCGGCCAGGGTGGCCAGCAGCTGCTCGTGCGGCACCGGGGTGATCAAGGGACTGCCCAGCGGCTTGAGCAGGATGAACTTGATCGCGCCGCCTTCGTTTTTCTTGTCCACTTCCATCAGCTCCAGCCAGCGCGCCGTGCCCAGGTCGGGCGCGGCGACCGGCAGGCCGGCGGCGGCCACCAGGGCTTTGACGCGCGCGGCCGCGGCCGCATCGATATAGCCCATGCGCTGCGACAGGTCGGCGGCCATGACCATGCCGCAGCCGACCGCTTCGCCATGCAGCCATTCGCCGTAACCGAGGCCCGCTTCGATGGCGTGGCCGAAGGTGTGGCCGAAATTGAGGATGGCGCGCAGGCCGCCTTCGCGTTCGTCCTGACGCACCACGTCGGCCTTGATCTCGCACGAACGCGCGATCGCATACGCCAGCGCGGCCGGATCGCGCGCCGTCAGCTTGCCGATGTTGTGCTCGATCCAGTCGAAGAACGGCGCGTCGATGATCGCGCCGTGCTTGATCACTTCGGCCAGGCCGGCCGACAGTTCGCGCGCCGGCAGGGTGTCGAGGGTGGCGGTATCGGCCAGCACGGCGCGCGGCTGGTAGAAGGCGCCGATCATGTTCTTGCCGAGCGGGTGGTTGATGCCGGTCTTGCCGCCGACCGAGGAGTCGACCTGCGAGAGCAAGGTGGTGGGAATCTGCACGAAGGGCACGCCGCGCATATAGCTGGCCGCGGCGTAGCCGGTCATGTCGCCGATCACGCCGCCGCCCAGGGCCACCAGGGTGGTCTTGCGGTCGCATTTATTGGCCAGCAGGGCATCGAACACCTGCATCAGGCTGGCCCAGTTCTTGTACTCCTCGCCGTCCGGCAGGATGATGGGCAGCACTTCGCGCCCGGCGGCGCGCAGGGGTGCCGCCACCTGCTCCAGGTACAGCGGGGCGACGGTGGTGTTGGTGACGATGGCCACCTTGCGCCCGGCAATGTGACGGTCCAGCAGGGCGGCGTCGGCCAGCAGGCCGGTGCCGATCGTGATCGGGTAGCTGCGCTCGCCCAGGTCGACGTGGAGGAGAGTGGGGGTCAGGGATAGTTGGTCGGTCATCGATGCTTCGGTATCAGGGCTGCGCGCGGCATTCGCGCGGGAATTATCCAGCGCGCCAAGCTGCGCCAGAATGGTCTGTACCATCGATTGTACGTTAGGCCGGCCGGTATCGATCACCAGGTCCGCCACTTCGCGGTACAGCGGCTCGCGGATGGTGGTCAGCTCTTCGAGTTTTTTGCGCGGATCGGCCGTTTGCAGCAGCGGCCGGTTCTTGTCGTGCGCGGTGCGCGCGAGAATGCTGCTGACGCTGGCGCGCAGGTAGACCACGCGCCCGCGCGCCTTCAGGTAGGCGCGGCTGTCGGCGTCGAGCACGGCGCCGCCGCCGGTGGCCAGCACGATGCCGTCCTGGGCCGTGAGGTCGCGGATGACCTCGGCCTCGCGCCGGCGAAAACTGGCTTCGCCTTCGATTTCAAAAATCCACGGAATCGTGGCGCCAGTGCGCGCCTCGATTTCGTGGTCGGTGTCGATGAAGCGTTTGCCGAGCTTCTTGGCGAGGATGCGGCCAATGGTTGTCTTGCCCGCCCCCATCAATCCTACCAAAAAGATGTTACCCGATTTCAAGGTGCCGACTTGAAGAGGAATGGGGTCACGGAGCCACCCGGCGTGGCGATGCGCACCGAAAAATAGCCGGGCGAGCAGGCAGTATCCGGCTTGATGCGCACCGTATGGATTGTGCCGCCGATGTACGGGGTCGACTTGACCACCGACGGGAACATGGTTTGCGGGCTGAGCTTCTCGGCATCGGAAGTGCTGACCGTGGTGTTGCTCGGCATCGGATTATTGTTCACATCGAACAGGCGGAACGTCAGGTCCTGCGCGGTGCAGCCAGTGCCTTGCAGGCCGGTAAGTTCGTCGCTCTTGCCGTCGGCCGCGGTCCAGTCGCGGCAGACGGTGCCGGTGCAATACTGGCGCACCAGATAGGCGTCCGAACCGCTGAAGGTGATTTCGATCGAGCTCGAGATGTAGTTGATGCCCCACTTGCCATTGCCCGTCGCGCTGTAGGTGGTGCGGTTGAACGGAATCGGCAGGTCGCCATTGGCGGGGTTGTAGCTGTTGTCGAGGGTATCGTAGCGGCCGCTATCCTGCAGGCCGGTAGTGGCAGTCAGCATGCCGGCGTCGAGGAAGGGGTCGCCCTGATCGGTGAACGGTTCGCCGCCGGACACGCAGGTATCGATCAGCGGACGGTAGACGGCCGGAACCTGGCCGTTGGAATCGACGTAATTGGTGCAGCTGTACTGGCCGTCGCCGTTGGTGTCGACAAAGTTTTCCACGCCCTGCACATAGGCCATCACCGTGACGCGGCCGTTGAGCGGACGGAAATTCTGGCTGCGCAGCTCCACCGAGCAGCCGCCGTCGACGGTGGTGCAGGCGCCGCGCGCGGAGGTACCGACGGCGCCGCCTTCGGTGACGAAGTTGACGGCGGTGTCGTCCGAGATCGGATTGCCGTACTGGTCGGCCAGGCGCACGGTCAGCTTGGCGACCGTGCCGTCGATTCCCATGCCTTCGATGTTATAGCTGTTGGAGCTCAGCGACATGGAGCGCTGGATCGGCAGGCCGGTCGACACGACCAGGGTATCGGACAGGCCACTGATGATCTTGCCGTTGCGCGTGGCTTCGGCAATTACCCGCACGGGGGTCGGGATGGTGCCGGACGATACGGTCGTGGTGACCTGGCCGTTGACGTCGGTCGTGCCCTTGTCAGGCTGCACGAGCAGGCCGCCGGTGTTGGTGGTGGCGCGGAACGATACGTCCACGCCGGCCAGGCCCTTGTTGTTCTGGTCGAGCACGCGGAAGGTGAGCAGCGCCGATTCCTTGCGGCCCAGGCCGCCCGATCCCTTGAGCACGATGGAGCTGCCGTCCAGGTCGGAGCCGACGAACTGGATGGTGCCGATGTTGGCAGCGTCGACCCCGATGGTGATGGTCTGCGACGAGTTGCCGATCGAAACAGTGATAGTGTCGGTGCCGCGCAGGCAGCCGTTGTTGGTGTAGGTGACCGACTGGATCCCGTTGGCCAGCGCGCCCGGCACCAGGGTGGCCGCGCCGTCGCCCACGCACAGCGAAGTCAGGGTCAGGCCGGTGACGCTGGTAGCGGGCTGTCCGCCGGAGGTGACGGGCACGGCCAGCGCGGCGGTACTGAAGGCCGGCAGCTTGCCGCTTGGCGCGGGCGAAAACGCCAGCGTGCCGACGGTCAATGGCGCAGCGCCGACGGAAATGTTCGTGGAAGCAGTAGCGGTCTTGCCCGCCACGACAGAATCGGCCTTGATTTCCACCGCGCCGGCCGAGGTGACGCTGGCCGGCTTGACATTGATGGTGGCCATGCCGGCGGCGTCGGTCAGGGCCGAGCCGGACACGGGCGTGAATTCCACCAGGTCGCCGGCGGTAAATTGCACAATGGCGTTGGCCGCGGCGGCGCCAGCGGCATTCACGAGCTTGACCTTGACGACGCCGCTCTGGCCGCCGGACAGGCTGGTGATGGCGGCGCCGGCGCCGTCGACGATGCTCATCGTCATCACCGGCTCTGCCGTCGTCGAGGAACCGGTGCCGCTGCCGCTGCCGCTGCCGGTGCCCGGGGTGCCAGGGCTACCGCCGCCGCCGCCGCAGGCGCTCAGCGCAATGGCCAGGGTGGCGCAGGCGATCAGACGCAGGCGTTGCGCGAGGACGGGTTGTAGATAATTGGGCAGCATGGCAATTTTCCTAAGCTGATACAAATGTGAAGGGGTGGATTATAGCCGCGTGTCAGCGGGTCGACAGCCGGTCGGCCACAATCTTGGGAGTAATGAACACCAGCAACTCGGTCTTGTTGTTGGCGCGTGCGGTCGTTTTGAACAGGTTGCCGATGATGGGCAGGTCGCCCAGCAGCGGTACCTTGGTCTCGTTTTTGGTTTCGGATTGCTGGTAAATGCCGCCCAACACCACCGTGCCGCCGTTTTCAACCATGACCTTGGTCATCACGTGCTGGGTGTTGATGGCAAAGCCGAAACGGGTCTCGTCGCCCTTGGAATCCTTGTTGACGTGTACTTCCAGTACGACATTGCCGTCCGGCGTGATCTGCGGCGTCACTTCCAGGCGCAGATTGGCCTTTCTCCAGGCAATCGAGGTCGCGCCGCTGCTGCTGGCGACCAGATACGGCAATTCCACCCCCTGCTCGATCACGGCGATGTTCTTGTCTTCGGTGACCACGCGCGGGCTGGAAATGATCTTGCCGCGGCCGTCAGCTTCCAGGGCCGACAGTTCCAGGTTCAGGAAACGGTTGGCGGCGGAGGAAAACAGGGTGGCGGCCAGGGAGGCGGCGGGCAGGCCGTTCAAGCCGCCGGCCGGCAGGTTCAACAAGGTCGTGTTGGTGTAGGCGTCGCCGGTGTCCGGGGTCTGGCCGGTGACTTGGCCGACGCCGACAAGGTTGCCGCCGATGGCCACGCGCTCGTTGCCTTTGACCTGGTAGCCGGCGTCGCCGCCGCGGAAACCGCGCATGTCGGCAAAGCCGAGCTTGGCGCCGAGATTGCGGGCAAAGCCGTCGTTGGCTTCCACCAGCCGTGCTTCCACCAGCACCTGCTTGGCGGCCACGTCAGTCTTCAGGATCAGCTTGCGCACTTCCTCGATTTTCGAGGCGATGTCGGTGACGAACACCTGGTTGGTGCGGGCATCGATGATGGCGCTGCCGCGCTTGGACAGCAGGCGGTTGCGGTTGTCGCCACCGCCTGCGCCGCGGGTGGACCGCCGGCGGTGGGGGTTGGCCCCCCCGCCGGCGCCGCCGGCGCCGCCGGCGCCACCAGCACCGCCGGCCCCGCCTTCGCCGCCGCCACCACCTTCGCCACCGCCACTGATACCGAACACGGTGCGGAATGCCTCGGCCTTCTGGTAATTCAACTGGAAGATTTCCGAGCGCAGCGGTTCGAGTTCGGCGATCTGGGCTTTCTGCTCCAGCTCCAGCTTTTCCTTGGTCAGCAGTTCATCCTTGGGCGCGATCCACAGCACGGTGCCGTTCTTGCGCATGTCCAGGCCCTTGGCCTGCAGGACCACGTCGAGCGCCTGGTCCCATGGCACGTCGCGCAGGCGCAGGGTCAGGTTGCCGCTGACCGAATCGCTGGTGATGATGTTCAGGCCGGAAATATCGGCAATGGCTTGCAGGGCCGCGCGCACTTCCACGTTCTGGAAATTGAACGACAGCTTTTCGCCGCGGTAACCCTGGGTGCCCTGGGTCAGCTTGTTGGGGTCTTCCTTGATCGGCTTGACGTCGATCACCAGCTGGGTATCGCTCTGGTAGACGGTCTGCTCCCACAGGCCGCGCGCTTCCACCGTCATGCGCACATTGTCGCCCTGCGGCACGGTGGTGATGAGCGACACGGGCGTGCCGAAATCGGTGACATCCAGACGGCGGCGCAGCGTTTCGGGCAGGCCGGTCTTCATGAAATCGACCACCACGCTGTTGCCGACCTGACGCACGTCGACGGCCACCTGGCTGTTGGGCAGATCGACCACGACCCGGCCTTCGCCGTTCTGGCCGCGGCGGAAATCCATGGCGCGCAGCACCTGGCGCTTGGGCGGCGGCGGCGCCGGCACGGCTTGCGCCACCGGCAGGCCGGCGCTGTCGACCGCCTGGGCCACGCCGCCCGAACCGTCGACCGTGACGATGACGGACTTGCCGTCGATGGCGGTGGCGTAGTTGAGCGCGCGCTTGAGGTTAAATACCAGCCGGGTGCGTTCGCCAGCCTGCACCAGGTTGACCGCGCGCACGTCGCCCAGGTTGACCTCCTGGGTGTTCTTGCCGGTGGCATTGCTGGTGGCGCCGAAGTCGAGCGCGATGCGGCTGGGATTGGTGATCGAAAAACCGATCGGCAATTTTTCCGGGGCATGCCGCATGGCCACGTTGATGACCACGTTCGATCCCTGCTGGTTCGCGGTGATCGATTCGATCGCGTTGGTCTCCTGCGCAGCGTGGGCGTGGGTGCCGACGGCCAGAGCAAGCAGGGCGCCCAGGCGAAGTACCGAACCCAGCAGGCCGGCGCCATTCATTCTCAGTGCGATCATTTCTTGCTCTCCTTCGTTTCTTGCAATTCCAGCTTGGACATGCGTTCGACCCAGTCGCCGCCCGCGTCCTGCACGGTTTCCTTGATGCTGATGGCGCCCTCGTCGACGTTGGTGACGAGGCCGTAATTTTGTCCCAGCCGCATGCCGCTCTTGATCTGGTACACCGCCCGGTCGATCTGCAGCAGCGCATAGGTGGTGCCGCCCTTTTGCATGGTGCCCACCATGCGCATGGTGTCGAGCGGGAACGATTCGAGAAATTCCTTGCGGCGCGCGGTATCCGGCTTGTACGGGCTGTCGCTCTTTTCGGCCGCGCGCGCCAGTTCGCCCAGCAGCTTGGTGGGATTGTAGGGATCGACCTCGTCCTTGGCCTGGTAGGCGAACGGAATGAAGGTTTTCGGCTCGACCAGCGGCACCACGTGGACCTTGGTGTCGGCCTTGACCTGGGCCATCCAGGCGTTCACTTCCTGGATGTCGCCATCGCTGCAGCCGGCCAGCAGCGCCAGCGCCAGGGCCGCCGCAGCGGTACGGATCATGTTCATTTCGCCGCTCCTTCCTTCTTGGCCTTGAGGTCGCGCTCAGCCTTGAGCTTGCGCGCCGCGCTGGCTTCCTCCTGATCCAGATAGCGGAAGGTCTTGGCCACGGCGTCGAGCGTGAGCACGCCATCCTTGCCGCCCGTCAGCGTCATGTTGTTGAGCGTGACGATGCGCGGCAGGTGCGCCATGTCGGCGGCAAAGGCGCCAATGTCGTGGTAGGAACCGGTGACCTTGAGATCGATCGGCAGTTCGGCGTAGTAATCGCGCAGCGCCACCTGGCCCGGCTTGAACAGCTCGAACTGCAGCCCGCGCCCGAGGCCGGCCTGGTTGATGTC
>CBFGOU010000052.1:0-14317 GCA_965650445.1 uncultured Oxalobacteraceae bacterium
CGAACGCGGCGCGCTGGCGGTCACCTTCAGCGAACCGGCCACCCACCGCACCAGCCAGCTCAAGGGCAGCGACGCCACCTGCGCCAACGCCACGGCGGCCGACCTGCAGCTGGCCAGCCAGTACCGCGCCGGCTTTTCCCATGAACTGTCGTTGCAGGGCCTGGCGCCGGCGCTGATCGAGGCGCTGCTGGCCTGCCCGGCCACCGACCTGGCGTCGATCACCTTCTCGCCGGATGAAGCCTTTTCGCAAACGCCCGGCCCCAACGCCGGCCAGGCCCTGCTGGTGCACGCATGAGCGCGGCGCTGGACGATATCCGCGCCTGCTTCGACGGCCCGCTCCCCGCCACCCTGGCCACCGCCGACCAGGGCGGCACGCCCAATATCTGCCACCTGGCGCAGGTGCAGTACGTCGACAGCGGGCACCTGGCGCTGCCCTGCCAGTTCTTCAACAAGACCCAACGCAATCTGCTGGCCAATCCGCACGCGCAGCTGGCAGTGACGGATCCGCACAGCGGCGCCCATTACCGGCTGACGCTCGAATTCCTGCGCAGCGAGCCATCCGGTGCGCTGTTCGACAGCATGCAGGCCAGGCTGGGCGCTCTGGCGACCCACACCGGCATGAGCGAGATGTTCCCGCTGCTGGCGGCAGCCGTGTTCCGGGTGCGCCGCGTGCTCCAGGTGCCGGGCACCGCCCTGCCCGCGCCCGCGCCGCAGCGCAATGGGCTGTCGGCGCTGCGCCGCGCCACCGCGAAAATCCGCCTCGATGCGGGTCTGGCGACCATGCTGGCCGACACCATGGACGCGCTGGGATCGGAATTCGGCATCGAGCATGCGATGGTGCTGCTGCACCACGCGGCCCGGCTGTCGCTGCACGCCAGCCGCGGCTACGACAGCGTCGTCACGGAGATTGCGCTCGGCGCGGGCGTGATCGGCATGGCCGCGCGCACGCGCCTGCCGATCCGCATCGGCCACATGACATCCGAATACGCCTATCACCGCGCAATCCGCGCCAGCACCATGGAATACGGCTTCGGCATGGCGCTGGAAGCCGAGCTGGCCTTTCCCGGCCTGGGCGAACCGCGCAGCCAGATGGCGCTGCCGATGCTTGCCGGCGAACGCCTGATCGGCGTGCTGTATGTCGAGAGTACGCTCGATTTGCGCTTCAGCTACGAAGACGAAGACGCGCTGGCGCTGCTGGCGGCCCAGCTGGGACAGGAGATCGTCTCGTTTGAAAGCAATGACGAACCGGCCGCTCCCGCGCCGCCCGCCGGCGAAGCACTGGCGATCCGGCACTTTGCCGCCAACGACAGCATCTTCCTGGGCGAAGCGTATTTGATCAAGGGCGTGGCCGGCTCGATCTTCGCCGCCCTGGTGGCCGAGTACATCGACAACGGCCGCACCGAATTCACCAACCGGGAACTGCGCCTGGATGGGCGCATCCGCCTGCCGGACCTGAGCGACAATCTGGAAGCGCGCCTGCTGCTGCTGGCGCGCCGCCTGACCGAACGGGCCGCGCCGATCCGCATCGAAAAGACCGGGCGCGGACGCTTCCGCCTGTGCGTCGACCAGCCTGTGCGCCTGATCGCCGGCTGACGAGGCTTACTTGAGCCAGCCGCGCCGGCGGAAATACCACAGCGGCGCGACCGCCGAGGTGATCATCACCAGCACGGCGAAGGGATAGCCGAAGCTCCATTTCAGCTCGGGAATCAGGTCGAAGTTCATGCCGTACACGGACGCGATCAGGGTGGGCGGCAGGAACGCCACCGAGGCGACCGAGAAGATCTTGATGATCTTATTCTGGTTAATGTTAATGAAACCGACCGTCGCGTCCATCAGGAAGTTGATCTTGTCGAACAGGAAGGATGTGTGGCCGTCCAGCGATTCGATGTCGCGCAAAATCTGGCGCGCCTCCTCGAACTGCTCGGCGTTGAGCAGCCTGCCGCGCATCAGGAAGCTGACCGCGCGGCGCGTGTCCATCATGTTGCGGCGGATGCTGCCGTTCAAGTCTTCCTCGTGGGCGATGGCGTTCAGTGCGGCGGCCGCGTCCTGGTCGGTGAACTCTTCCTGCAGCACGCGCCCGCTGACTTCTTCCAGATTCTGGTAAATGCCTTCCAGCGCGTCCGCCGAATACTCGGCATCGGTCGCGTACAGGTCGAGCAGCACGTCCATGTAGTCGGCGATCGAGCCGGGGCGCGAGCGCGCGCGCATGCGCACCAGGCGAAATACCGGCAAGTCGTCGGTGTGCACCGAGAACAGCATTTTGCGGGCAAGAATGAACGCCACCGTCACGATGCGCGAGGGGCCATCGTCTTCTTCGAGCAGAAAGTCGGTGCGCAGGTGCAAGTCGCCGTTTTCCGCTTCGTAATAGCGGGCCGAGGCTTCGATGTCCTTGACTTCGTCTTCGCCCGGCAGAATCACGCCATAAATGGCCTTGACCCAGGCACGCTCGTCGTCGTTGGGGTCGGTCAGATCGACCCAGACCGGCGCAACGTTTTCCAGATCCTCGCGCGAGTCGATCGGTACCTGATTGAGTCGGCCATTCTGGAGGACAAATACGTTGATCATGCGCTTTTCTCGGCCGGATTCAAAACAGCGCAAGTGTACCCGTTAGGCCGGGGGCCGACCACCCCGCCAGACTTAAAATCCCCTTAGCGCAGCTGTTTTTCGATGATTTTGTCGAGGGCCGGGTTCGATGTCGGCGCCTTCTCCACCGGTGGCGGCGCTTTGGGCGCTTCGATGCCGCGCGTGTCATGCAGCTGTAGCTTTTTGGAGGTAGGATTGGCGGCTGCACAGTCCGTATTTGAAATCACCGTCTTGCCGTCGATGACGCATTTGCTCAAGCCGCTGTCGGCTTTGGCGCCCTCCAGCACCTGGGCCGCCGGGCTGCTGTTAAACAGCTTGGAGATTTTCGCGGCGCCTTCGGCAAACAGGTTGCGCTCGTAGCGCATCGAAAACAGTGCCGCCATCGCCAGGCCGGCGAACACGGCCGAGAACACGGCTACCCAGTACAGATTCAGAACGCCGCGTTGACGGTGGAGCATAAGGTCGCTTTCTCGGGTTACGGCAACTCGGCCGAATTCATGCGGTTGACGATCAGGCTGGTGCGCCTGGCCAGGTAATTGGTCGAACGGTGCTTGTCGTAATAGCGCGGATTGGGCAGCATCACGGCCAGTTTGGCCGCCTGCGCCGCCGACAGATTGGCCGCGCTGCTATTGTAATAATGCCGGGCCGCCGCTTCGGCGCCGAAAATGCCGCGCCCGAATTCGACCACGTTCAAATACAGTTCCAGGATCCGTTCCTTGCTCATCACCGTTTCCAGCATGAAGGCGATGACCATTTCCTGGCCCTTGCGCAGATAATTGCGCGAGCCGGACAGGAACAGATTCTTGGCCAGCTGCTGGGTAATGGTGGACCCGCCGCCGACCACCTTGTGGCGCTTGTTGTTGCGCTCGTAGGCTTTTTGCAAGGCTTCCCAGTCGACCCCGTCGTGCTCGGAAAAATTGGCGTCCTCGGACGCAATCACGGCGCGCTTGAGGTTATTCGAGATCTGGCGGTATGGCACCCACTGCTGTTCCAGCGCCGCCTTGGGATTTTTTTCCCGCAAGGTTTCCAGCTGCAGGCTCATCATGCTGGTCATCGACGGGTTGAACTTGGCGTACCAGCACACCATCGCAAAGTAATACAGCTGAATGGCGAACACCAGCATCAGGGTGCCGAAAATTGCCCACAAAAACCAGCGGCGCAGGCCGCCGGCGCTTTTTTTGCTCATAGACTGCTGCGGATTCGGTTCAGGATCTCAGCTGTTTCAGGACGGACGCCGCGCCACACGAAAAATGCCTCGGCGGCCTGTTCGACCAGCATGCCCAGGCCGTCGCGGACAGTGGCGCCGTGTTCCGCGGCAAATGCCATGAAACGGCTCGGTTTGTTTCCGTACATCATATCCAATGCGAGCGTTTCTGTGGAAAAAGCTTTTGCCGGCACGGGCGGCAAGGCGTCGGCCAGGCTGGCCGAAGTGCCGTTGATGACGATGTCGTAGGCGCCGTCGATGTCGCCGAATTCGCAGGCGGCCACATGACCGGCGCCGGCAAAGCGCGCCACCAGCCTGTCGGCGTTGGCACGGGTGCGGTTGGCGATGACGAGGCTGACCGGCTGCTGGCTCAGCAGCGGCAGGATGCAGCCCTGCGATGCGCCGCCCGCGCCCAGCATCAGCACGCGCTTGCCGGCAATGGGCACGCCGGCATTGCGCACGATATCGTTGACCAGGCCGGCACCGTCGGTATTGTCCCCGCGGATTTGGCCGTCTTCAAACACCAGCGTGTTGATGGCCCCGGCCGCCTGGCCGCGCTCGGTCAGCACGCCGGCGATGGCGGCCGCTTCCAGCTTGAACGGCACCGTCACGTTGGCGCCCCGAAAACCCTGGGCGATCAGGCCGCGCACCGTGGCGGCGAAACCGTCGAGCGGGGCCAGGCAGCGTTCGTAGTCGAGTTGCTGCCCCGTCTGGAGGGCAAATGCTGCATGGATATCGGGTGAGCGGCTATGGGCAATCGGGTTGCCGATGACACAATAGCGGTCGCTCATTGGCCACCGCCGCGCAGATCTGCTTCCATTCTTTCCTCGCGGGTAAATTTAAAACGGGTAATGATGACCCAGAGATCGTTTTTATCGGACGACAGCATATTCGGGGGGAACTTGCCGAACGGCGCGGCACGGCGCACGATGGCCAGCGCCGCCTTGTCCAGGGCCGGGTTGCCGGAACTTTTCTCCACGCGCAAGCCGCCATCTTTTTCATAGATGCTGCCGTCCTGGAAAATCGGGATGTAGACCACCAGTTCGCCGTACAGCTTGCGCCCGCCCTGCTGCGGGAAGTTCAGGGTGCCGACTTCCTCCACGCGCTTTTGCATGGCCTTGTAATACATGGCGTAGCCGACTTCCTGGGTGCTCGGCGTGATGAACGTCTTGCGCGGACGCTTGTTCTCGTCCTCGATGCGCTGGGTGATTTCGGCGGCGGTGCGGGCGATGGCCTTGCTGCTTTCGACCAGGTCGGCGCCCCTGCGGGCCGGGTCCGGCTTGTCTTTCTCGGTCACGGGCGGCGCGTTGAAGTGCGATTGGCGCGAGCGCGTCAGCAGATTCTTTTGCATTTCTTCGAGCTCGGCGATGCGGCGCTGGGTCGCCTTGACGCTCTCGCCGGTCTCCATCTTGCGCAGGTCCGGCAGCGGCGACTGGGCGCGGCCGGCATCGGCATTGCCGCCGCCATCCAGATTGGCCTGGGCCAGCGCGTCCGCCTTCAAGGGTTTGCGCGCATGCTTGGCGTTGACCAGGATCACCTCGAGGCCGGGGTCGACCGGCTTGAGCTGGAAGGCTTCGGGCGCCACGAAGCGCACCGCCAGCAAAGCCGCGTGCGCCAGCAGCGACACGGCCACTGCAATGATCATCGAACGATGTTGTTGATATGACTTCACGCGGTGCTGGCTGAACTCTTGAATCAAGACAATGGGCAATTCTACCCGTTACACGCGCGCCAGTGTCATTGTGTTGACTGCGCTTCGCCAGCGGTGACGACCGCCACCGCTCCCTCGGCTTCCAGCGCTTCGCTGGCGGCCGCTTCCCCGCCGTCCTCCTCCTCATAGTCGAGCTCGGCATCCGCGGCCGGCGCCTGCACCGGCACTTCCAGCAGACGGGTTTCGATGGTCAGGTCGAGCTCATCCCAGCGCAGCACGTCCAGCCTGACCTGGGCGCCACGCGCCACCGGCGGCATGCCCGGCAGGCGCACGATCAGGGGAATATCGACCAGGCGCAGCACTTCATCTTTCAGGACCACGGCCTCGACCTGCCTGGCATCTTCCTGGCCCAGCCAGCGCAGGCACCAGTAGCGTTCCATGTTTTGCTGGTGGTCGTTGTAGGCGGCATACGCGGCATCGAAGGCCGAGACGATGGAAAACAGGGTGGCGTCGCGCGGCTTGAACGGCGCCACCAGCGGCGCGGTGACGCCATGTTCGGCGCAGGCCAGGATTTGCCACTGATTGACCAGGTCGGTATAGCGGCGCAGCGGCGAAGTGCTCCAGGCATATTGATCCACGCCCAAGCCCTGGTGCGGCGCGGCGTGGGTGACCATGCGCACCTGCATCTTGGCGGCCCAGCCGGCGCCGCTGCCGGCGCCTTGCGAGCGGTAGATGCCGGGCACCCCGCTGTCGTGCATCAGCTTACCCCAGGTGCTGTTGGCGAAGATCATCAGCTCGGCCACGATCTTGTCCAGCGGCGCGCCGCGCTTGCGCCGTACCACCGAGACGACATCGTCTTCCACGTAGAAGTTGAAATCGACGCGGTTGTTCTGTTCGGGCTTGAGGCCGAAGGCTTCGCGCTTTTTCATGCGCGCCGCTTCCAGCACCAGCGCCCATTGCCACAACTGCCCCAGCTCGGCCTTGTGCGGATACTCGCCTTCGCCGCTGGCCAGGGTTGCCTCATTGACCAGATCGTCCAGGTCGTTGTGGCGCAGATTGCTCTTGATGGGCACCATTTCGGCGCGCGTTTCGGTGGCGAGCACCGACCAGTCGGCCGGGTTGAGGGTGGCGTATAGCGACAGGGCGGGGCAAGTCTTGCCTTCGGCCAGGGTGAAGGCGTTGACGACTTCGTCCGGCAGCATGGTGATTTTGTCGCCCGGCATGTACACGGTGGACATGCGCGCGCGCGCGATCTTGTCGATGGCATCATCGGGGCGGATGCCCAGGCCCGGCGCGGCGATGTGGATGCCTACCTTGAGCATGCCGTCGGCCAGGGTCACGACCGAGAAGGCATCGTCGATTTCGGTGGTGGTGACGTCGTCGATCGAAAACGCGGCCACCTCGGCCAGCGGCAAGCCGCCAGGCGTGGCCGGCACCGGCACCGGCGCAAAGCCCGCGCCGCGCGGGAAATTGTCGAACAGGAAACGCGCCATGTGCAGCTCGCGCGGCGAGCCGAAGCCGCCGGCCGCCAGCAGCAGGCGCTGCGGGGTGGTGTGCAGCTCGTCGCAGGCCGCTTCCAGCGCCTTGTATTCGATGCTGTTCTTGTCCGGCTTGAACAGCAGTTGCTGCACCAGCGGCTGCATGGATTCCGGCAGCTGGTTGGCTTTCAATTGCTCGACATACGCGGCCTGCACCACGGCTTGCTGCTTTTTCTTTTCGATGCCGGCCTGGGCCGCGCGCAGGGATTGCTCCGGCGCCGCCTTGTAGCGCCCGCGCCCCTTCTTATAGAAGTAGATTGGCGCATTGTGCAGCGCCAGGATCAGGCCGGCGGCCTCGGTAGGCAGCGGCGCATGGCCGAAATACTCGGCGCCGAGCTCGGCGAAGCCGAACTCTTCCTGGCCCGCCACTTCCCACAGGAACTCGAGATCGGCATCGGCGGCGATCGCCTTGGCGGCGTCGAGCAGATCTTCCGGGCTCGGCTTGTCGTACTGCACCAGCACATCCTTGACCTTGACCTTGGTGCGTTTGCCGCTTGGCATTTCGACCTGGTAAGCCTCGCCCGCCTGGGACAACACGGCGCCGACCTTGAAATCGCCGGATTCTTCAAAAAATAAGTTCATTGTTTACTCGATAGGGGTAAGTGGGCGCAGCTTCAGGCCGAGGACCGCAGGCAGGAACACCTCGGTCACCAGCAGCGTTCCCTGGCGACGCCGGTACAGGCAGCGCCGTGCATGCAATGCGCCGGTGCCGGCCTCCACTCCCAGCGCCGCGCAGGCGCGCAGCAGCAGGGGGTGGCCGGCGCCCAGGCGCGCAAATTCCAGTGATCCGCGGCGCACCAGCGGATCGTAAAACAGTGTGCTGCCGAGCGAACGTTCGCCCAGCGTTTTAAACAAGGGCCAGTCGCTGGCGGTGGCCGACATCGGCACCACCGTGTGCGCGAACACCACGGCCTGGCCATCGCAGCGCAGCAGCACTTCGCGTTCCCACACCCGGCCGGGCTGCGCCATGCCGACCGCGCGCGCTTCGTCGGCCAGGCACAGGGCGGTGCGCTGGTGCAAGCGCTGCACGCGGAACGACGCACTGTGCGCCATCAGCCGCGCAGTCAGCGATCCGCGCGTGGCCAGCCAGCGCCGCATGGCGCTCGATGCCCCCACGGCGTGGCGGTGCCAGCGCGTCACGCGCAAGGAACTGGCCCTCACCTGGCCAGGTCCGCATGAGACGGATAGCAAAACGCCAGCACCTCGTCAACATAGCCGGGGAACTCGCTGATGGCATGGTCGCTGCCTTCGATCACTTTCTGGTGCGCGCCGGCGTAGTGGCGCAGCATGTCGCGGTAATCGAGCACTTCGTCGCCGGTGGCCGCGATCAGGAAATAGCGCTGCGGATCGGTGATGGCGTCGACTTGCAGGTCGCGCAATTCATCGATGTACTCGCGTTTGAACTCGAACGGCTGGTCGGAATGGAACTCGGTCGTCACGCCGACGTGCTTGTCGAGGTCCTTGAGCGGATCGACCGCCGGGTTCAGCAGCACCGCGCGGCAGCCGCGCCGCTCGGCCAGCCAGGTGGCGTAAAAGCCGCCCAGCGAGGAGCCGACCACGGCCAGCTGATCGGCCCGGTAGCGGTCGGTCAGCAGGGTGACCAGGTCCATGGCCGCGCGCGGCGAGGCCGGCAGCTGTGGACAGATCAGCTCGTCAGCACGGCCCAGCTCGGCCATCCGCGCGCCGACCACGCGCGCCTTGAAGGAGCGTGGCGAGGAACGGAAACCGTGCAGATATAACAGCATTACGCCAGCGCCTCGAGCAGTTTCTGGTGCACGCCGCCGAAGCCGCCATTGCTCATCACCAAAATCTGGTCGCCCGGCTGGGCCGCGTCGACCACGGCCTTGACCAGGAAATCGATCTGGTCGAAGCTGTGGGCAATCTTGCCCAGCGGCGCCAGCGCGTCGGCCAGCGACCAGCCCAGCGCCTGCTGGCTGCCGAAGCCGAACACCAGGTCGGCATCCTTCAGGCTGCCGGGCAAGGCGTCTTTCATGGCGCCCAGTTTCATGGTGTTCGAGCGCGGCTCGAGCACCGCCAGGATGCGCGCGCCGGTGCCGATCTTTTGGCGCAGGCCGCCCACGGTCGTGGCGATGGCGGTCGGGTGATGCGCGAAATCGTCGTACACCGTCACCCCGCCCACCACGCCGCGCACTTCCATGCGCCGCTTGACGTTGACGAAACGCCCCAGCGATTCGGCCGCCTGGGCCACCGGCACGCCCACATTGCGCGCCGCCGCGATCGCCGCCAGCGCATTCATGCGGTTGTGCTTGCCGGTCAGTTCCCAGTTCACCGTGGCGGCCCGGGCGCCATTGAAGATGACGTCGAAGCTGCCGCCCGGATGCTCGACCATGGCCCAGTTGACGCCATCGCTGGCGCCGAAGGTTTCCTTGTCGCTCCACACCCCGCGCTTGAGCACACGCCCCAGCGAGGCTTCGTCGCCATTGACGATCAGGCGGCCCACGCCCGGCACGGTGCGCACCAGGTGATGGAACTGGGTCTCGATGGCGCCGATATCGGGGAAGATGTCGGCGTGATCGTATTCCAGGTTGTTCATGACCGCGGTTTTGGCGTGGTAATGGACAAATTTGCTGCGCTTGTCGAAGAACGCCGTGTCGTACTCATCGGCCTCGATCACGAAAAAGTCGGACGGCTGCGCGCCCGACAGGCGCGCCGAGATGCCGAAGTTGAGCGGCACGCCGCCGATCAGAAAGCCGGGCGAATAGCCGGCATCTTCGAGGATCCAGGCCAGCATGGCCGAGGTGGTGGTCTTGCCGTGCGTGCCGGCCACCGCCAGCACCCATTTGTTGCGCAAAATATGTTCGCCGATCCACTGCGGCCCGGACATGTACGGCAGGCTGCGGTTGAGGATTTCCTCGACCAGCGGATTGCCGCGCGAAACCACGTTGCCGATCACGTACAGATCCGGCTTGAGTTCGGTCTGTTCCGGCCCGAAGCCCTGGATCAGTTCGATGCCCTGGGCTTCGAGCTGGGTGCTCATGGGCGGATAGACATTGGCGTCGCAGCCCGTCACCTTATGGCCGGCTTCTTTCGCCAGCACCGCCAGGCCGCCCATGAAGGTGCCGCAGATGCCAAGTATATGAATATGCATTTTCTCGTCGACCGTAAAGCTGAATACGCGATTTTACCCGACCCCATGGCTTTTTCCGTTCCAAGGTATGATCTGGCCATGACGCCCAGCCCAAGCGATGACCTCCAACAGCTCCGTGCGGAAATTGCCGCCGTCGCCGCGCGCCTGATCGCGCAGGACGGCGCCGAGTACGCCATGGCCAAGCGCAAGGCGGCCCAGCAGGTATTAAAGGACGCCAATCCGCGCTCCAATCTGCTGCCCGATGACCTGCAGATCGAAGACGAAGTACGTAAATACCAGGCGCTGTTTCACGCCGACACCCAGCCGGCGCGCCTGCTGGCGCTGCGCACCGTCGCCCTGGAGGTGATGGACGCGCTGGCCGATTTTTCGCCCTACCTGAGCGGGGCCGTGCTCCACGGCACGGCCGGAGAGCATGACGAAATTCATTTACAATTGTTCGCCGAAAGCACGAAGGATGTCCACATTTTCCTGCTGAACCGCAATGTCAATATCGAGATCTCGGAAACCCCGCACTTCAAGGGCGGGCGCTACGATCCGGTGGAAACGGTGAGCTTCCTGTGGAAGAACGAAGGCGTCCACGTCGCACTGTACGACCTCAACGACCTGCGCGGCGCGCTCAGGCAGCGTGCCGATGGCCGCCCGCAGCGGGCCGACGCCGCCGCCGTGCGCGCCCTGATCGCGGCCGAACAGCATCAACCCTGAGAATTCATGAATAAAAACATCAAGTTATATATTGTCATCGGCGTGCTGTTCGCCGCCGTGGGCGCCACCATCGGCACCCGCCACAACAGTGCGCCGCCGGCCGCGCCGCTGACCACCACCATCGCCCCCACCAATGGGGTGCCGCACACGCCGGTGACGGCGCTGTTCGCCGAGTCGATGAACGATCCGGACGGCAAGTTGCACGCCTTGTCACAATGGAAAGGCAAGGCTGTCATCGTCAATTTCTGGGCGCCGTGGTGCGCCCCGTGCGTGCAGGAAATGCCGGAACTGTCGACCCTGGCCAGCGAGCACGCTGCCAAAAACATCCATGTGATCGGCATCGGCATCGATTCGCCCAGCAACATCAATAAATTTCTGAGCGCCACCAAAGTGTCCTACCCCATCTACGTGGCGGGAATGACCGGCACCACCCTGTCCCAGCAGTTTGGCAATACCACCGGCGGACTGCCGTTTACGGTGCTCATCGGTGCGGATGGGCAAGTGAAGAAAACCTATCTGGGACGCCTGAAATTTGACGAACTGAAAGCCGATTTGGCCGCCCTGAAATCTTAAGCGTGCTTTTTTTCGCTTGCCAATGCCTGAAGTTGGCGGCAAAATGCGGGACTTTCGCGACAACATGTTCGTCTATCCATGGCAAAAAAGCTACTTCTGCTCAACGGCCCCAATCTGAATCTGCTGGGGACGCGCGAGCCTGAGGTGTACGGCAAGACAACACTCGCCGACATCGAAAACGCTGCTGTGGCGCAAGCCGGCGCGGCCGGTGCCAGCCTTGCCTGTTTTCAAAGCAATCATGAAGGCGCGCTGATCGATCGCATTCACGCCGCGCGCGCCGAAGGGATCGACGCCATCGTCATCAATCCGGGCGGACTGACCCACACCAGCGTGGCCTTGCGCGATGCGCTGGCCGGGGTGGCAATTCCCTTTGTCGAAGTACACATCTCCAATATTCACAAACGCGAAGCCTTCCGCCACCACTCGTTTTTGTCGGCGATTGCCGACGGCACGATTTGCGGCCTGGGCAGCGACGGCTACCGCTTTGCCATCGACTTCGCGCTGAATAAACGTTAATCTACTGGCATCTTCAAGCATTTTGCGCGGTATCGCCGTCTTTTCTGGCGCGCCGCATATCTTTTCCCAACACAAATAATTCCAAGGGGTTTTACATGGATCTACGAAAACTCAAGACCTTGATCGACCTGGTCGCCGAATCGGACATCGCAGAACTGGAAGTGACCGAAGGCGAAAGCAAGGTGCGTATCGTCAAGTCTTCCGCAATCCCGCAGAACCAGATGGTGATGATGCAGCCGCAAGGCATGCAGCAGCACTACGCCGCCCCGGCGGCACCCGCGGCCACCCCTGCCGCGGCAGCTGCGCCGGCCGTCGCCGCCGAGCCGACCGGCCATATCGTCAAGTCGCCCATGGTCGGCACCTTCTACCGCTCGTCCGCCCCAGGCTCGCCGGCGTATGTGGAAGTCGGCTCGACCATCAAGGAAGGCGATACCCTGTGCATCATCGAAGCGATGAAGCTGCTCAACGAAATCGACGCGGACGCCTCCGGTGTCGTGACCAAGATTCTGGTCGAAAACGGCCAGCCGGTCGAATTCGGTCAACCACTGTTTGTGATTGGCTGATCGACGACCATGTTTGAGAAAATCCTCATCGCCAACCGCGGCGAGATTGCGCTGCGCATTCAACGCGCCTGCCGCGAAATGGGCATCAAGACCGTGGTCGTGCACTCCGAAGCCGACAAGGACGCCAAATACGTCAAGCTGGCCGACGAGTCGGTCTGCATCGGACCGGCGCCCTCCTCGCTGAGCTACCTGAACATGCCGGCCATCATCAGCGCGGCCGAAGTGACCGACGCCGAAGCGATCCACCCGGGCTACGGCTTCCTGTCGGAAAACGCCGACTTCGCCGAACGCGTGGAAAAATCCGGTTTCGTGTTCATCGGACCGCGTTCCGATTCGATCCGTCTGATGGGCGACAAGGTGTCGGCCAAGCAGGCGATGATCCGCGCCGGCGTGCCGTGCGTGCCAGGTTCGGACGGCGCCCTGTCGGACGATCCGAAAGAAATCATCCAGACCGCGCGCCGCGTGGGCTATCCGGTCATCATCAAGGCGGCCGGCGGTGGCGGCGGACGCGGCATGCGCGTGGTGCACACCGAAGCGGCCCTGCTGAACGCGGTCGCCATGACCAAGACCGAAGCGGGCAGCGCGTTCAACAATCCCGAAGTCTATATGGAGAAGTATCTGGAAAATCCGCGCCACGTGGAAATCCAGATTCTCGCCGACGAGCACAAGAACGCCGTCTGGCTGGGCGAACGCGACTGCTCGATGCAGCGCCGCCACCAGAAAGTCATCGAAGAAGCGCCGGCGCCGGGCATTCCGCGCAAGCTGATCGAAAAGATCGGCGACCGCTGCGCCGAGGCTTGCCGCAAGATCGGTTACCGCGGTGCCGGCACCTTCGAATTCCTGTACGAAAACGGCGAGTTCTATTTCATCGAGATGAATACGCGCGTGCAGGTCGAGCACCCGGTAACGGAAATGATCACCGGCATCGACATCGTGCAGGAACAGATCCGCATCGCCTGCGGCGAAAAGCTGCGCTTCCGCCAGCGCGACATCATGCTGTCGGGCCACGCCGTGGAATGCCGCATCAATGCCGAAGACCCGTTCAAGTTCACTCCGTCGCCGGGACGCATCGTTGCCTGGCACGCGCCGGGCGGCCCCGGCATCCGCGTCGATTCGCATTCGTATGCCGGCTACTACGTGCCGCCGCACTACGACTCGATGATCGGCAAGGTGATCGCCTACGGCGCCACCCGCGAGCAAGCCATTCGCCGCATGCAAATCGCGCTGTCGGAAATGGTGGTTGAAGGTATTCTGACGAATATTCCGCTGCATCGCGAACTGATGATCGATGCGCGCTTTATCGAAGGCGGTACCAATATTCACTATCTCGAGCAGAAGCTGGCTGCCAAGCCGGACCTGCCGAAGGGTCCGTCCATCGCCAGCAAATCGGAATCCAAGGTCGAAGTATGAGCTGGACTGAAATCGTCATCGAAATCGCGCGCGATCACGCCGAGGCCTTGTCGGACGCCTTGATGGAAGCGGGCGCGCTGTCGGTCTCGGTGGAAGATGCCGACGAAGGCACGGCGCAGGAAAAGCCGCTGTTCGGCGAGCCCGGCATGGAACCGAAGGAAGCGGCGTGGGAACGCAGCCGCGTGGTCGCGCTGACCGAGCTCGACGCCGATCAGGCCGCCATCGTGGCTGAAGCGGCCGCTGCCATCGGCCTGGCCGCCGCGCCCGCGTTTTCCACCCGCAAGGTGGCCGACGAGGACTGGGTGCGCCTGACCCAGTCGCAATTTGCGCCTATTCACATCGGCAAGAACATCTGGGTCGTGCCGAGCTGGCACGAAGCCCCCGATCCGAACGGCCTGATCCTGGAACTCGATCCGGGCCTGGCCTTCGGCACCGGCAGCCATCCGACGACCCGCCTGTGCATGGAAT